>DATMZZ010000037.1:0-19450 GCA_035573175.1 Allostellaceae bacterium | reverse complement strand
TCGTCCATGCGCGAGCCGGTATCGATCAGCGCGGTCGCGATGATGGTGAGCGAGCCGCCTTCCTCGATATTGCGCGCCGCGCCGAAGAAGCGCTTCGGGCGCTGCAACGCGTTGGCATCAACACCGCCGGTCAGCACCTTGCCGGATGACGGCACGACGGTGTTGTAGGCGCGGGCGAGGCGCGTGATCGAATCAAGCAGGATCACGACATCGCGCTTATGCTCGACGAGGCGCTTGGCCTTCTCGATCACCATCTCGGCGACCTGCACGTGGCGCACCGCCGGCTCGTCGAAGGTCGAGGAGACGACCTCGCCTTTCACCGTGCGCGCCATGTCGGTCACCTCTTCCGGCCGCTCGTCGATCAGCAGCACCAGCAGATAGACTTCCGGATGATTGTGCGAGATCGCATGCGCGATGTTCTGCATCATCACGGTCTTGCCCGTGCGGGGCGGCGAGACGATCAGCGCGCGCTGGCCCTTGCCGAGCGGCGTGACGAGATCGATGACGCGGGTGGTGAGATCTTTCTTGGTCGGATCGCCGAGCTCGAGGCCGAGCTTCTCTTCCGGATAGAGCGGCGTGAGGTTGTCGAAATTGATGCGGTGACGCAGCTTGTCGGGATCGTCGAAATTGATCTTGTTGACTTTGAGCAGCGCGAAATAGCGCTCGCCATCCTTGGGCGAGCGGATCTCGCCTTCGACCGTATCGCCGGTGCGCAGGCCGAAGCGGCGCACCTGGCTTGGGCTCACATAGATATCGTCCGGGCCGGGGAGGTAATTCGCTTCCGGGCTGCGCAGGAAGCCGAAACCGTCCTGCAGCACCTCAAGCACGCCATCGCCGTAAATCGCCTGGTCTTTGCTCGCGAGCGTCTTGAGGATCGCGAACATCATGTCCTGCTTGCGCAGCGAGGACGCGTTCTCGATCTCAAGCTCCTCCGCGAACGCCAGGAGTTCGGGCGGGGTTTTGCTTTTCAGTTCTTGCAAGTTCATGAAAATCGGGCCTTGGGGAGAATCAATCGTGGCGGGAGGGAAAGCGCTCGACCAGAGAAAACGGTCTGCCGGGCGGGCCGAGACGCAAGCCTCGGGAAGCGAATGGCCAATCTGATGACCGAACGTGCGGCTTTATTGCAAAGTCAAAGAAGATTGGAGGCGCCCCGACGGGCACCCTCATCCTTACCGAAAGGGCACGCCCAAGTCAAATACCAAAGATCGAACACCGAATTGGCAGGCCGCAAATACTATTCGTTAGCGAATACATAGCGCAGTCCGCGTCCCAGCAGAAAGATGGCGATCCCGGCCAGAATGACAAGGCCGATGACGAAATTGCTGCTGTGCCAATAGCCGGAGATCACGCCGACGAACTCGCCCAACCACATCACGCCGACGAACGCGATGGCGATCCAATGCAGAAACCGGCCGAGCCGGATCGCGATGGTGATCTCGATCTCTTCCAAGGTGCGACGGCGCGGCCAGAGCCATTTCATCGTACGATCTTCCGCCTAAAATGGTTTCACCACGACGAGGATCACGATCGCGATCAGGATCAGCGTCGGGATTTCGTTGATCATGCGATAGAAGCGCGCTTCGTGCCGATTGCGATCGGCGGCGAAAGCACGCTGCCAGCGCATGCAGGCATAATGCATCGCGGTGAGCGCCGCGACCAGCGCGAGTTTCCACTGGATCCAGCCGGCGTGCCAATCGACGATGCCGGGCGTCAGCGCGAGCAAAATGCCGAAGGTGTAGGTCATCCCCAACGCCGGATGCATGATGCCGCGCAGCAAACGGCGCTCCATGATCTTGAAGGTCTCGCTGCTCTCGGAACCGGGCGCCGCGCTCGCGTGATAGACGAAGAGCCGCGGCAGATAGAGCAGCCCCGCCATCCAAGCGACGACGCTGATGATGTGCAGCGCCTTGATCCAGGGATAGAGCGGGATCAACGCGTTCATGCGGTGCCGCAGGCGCAGAAGGTGAAACCGGATGCGCAGCGGCGCTTGCCGCCATCCGGCGTGACCGCGGCGCGGCTCGTTCGCGCTTCGCGGACCAGATGAGCCAGCCCGGCGATATAGCTCGGCGTCGTCGAGACCGTCGGCACGCGCAGGTAATGCGGCACACCGCTTCGCGCGGCGAGATGGCGATATTCGATATCGAGCTCGACCAGCGTTTCGGAATGCTCCGAGACAAAGGCGATCGGCGCGACGATAAGGCTGCGTCTCTCGGCGCCGGCGCGGCGGATTTCGGCGTCGGTTGCCGGACCGAGCCATTCCAGTGGCCCGACCCGGCTCTGGTAACAGATCGTGGTATCGAGCTCCGGGCGCGCGAGCGCTTGGCACAGCGCCGCCGCCGTCATCTCGACCTGCGACTGATAAGGATCGCCGCGCGCCACCGTGCGTTTCGGCAAGCCATGCGCGGAGAGCAGCAGCCGTGGCGCGCCTTTCTCTGCCGGCCATGCGGCAAGCGCTTGGCGAATATTCTCGGTCAGCGCGGCAATGAAACCCGGCTCATCCGGCGCGCAGCAAATCGCATGGGTCGGCGCGGTGATACCGGCGCGTTTGGCGGCGCGATGCCAATCGGCAAGGGATGATGCCGTCGTCGTGCTCGAGAATTGCGGATAAAGCGGCAGCAGTACGATTTCATCCGCGCCCCATTGCTGGATCGCGCGCGCCGCCCGGTCGGCAAAAGGATGCCAATAGCGCATGGCGATGAAGCAACGCGTCTCGCCGCCAATCGCCGCCTCCAACGAGCGGGCTTGCGCCTCGGTATTCGGCACCAGCGGCGACGCATTGCCGATCTTCGCATAGATCTGCTGTGCAATCGGTGCCCGGCGCGAGGAAATCTGCCTGGCGATCAGCCAGCGCAGCGGATTGGGTAGGGAAATGATCGCGCGATCGGAGAACAAATTATAGAGGAACGGCTCGACCGCTTCGGTCGAATCCGGCCCGCCAAGATTCATGAGCACAATAGCGAGCTTAGCCATGCGCGCGGATCAGCTCGCCGAGCCGGGCGACATGATCGGGCGGTGTTTCCGGCACGACACCATGGCCAAGATTGAAGACGAAAGGCCCGTCCCCCAGCCGATCGAGGATGCGACGAACCGCGTCTTCGAAGATCTTGCCGCCCGCGACCAAGATCTTTGGATCGAGATTGCCTTGCACGGTACCGAGCGATTGCAGGGTCTGCGCTTCGTCCAGCGAGGTATCGGCATCGATGCTCAGCGCATTGATTCCAGTCTCGCTGAAATATTTCCGATAGTGTTTGCCGATGCCGCGCGGGAACCCGATCACCGGTACGTCCGGATGATCGCGGCGTAGCCGCTCGACGATCTGGCGCGTCGGTTTGATCACCAGCCGCTCGAATTCGCTTTCCGGCACAATCCCCGCCCAGGTATCGAAGAGCTGCACCGCCTCGACGCCGGCAGCAATCTCCGCCGAGAGATGCCGCGCCGTCGCCTCGACCAGTTTCGCGATGATCTCATCGAAACGGCCATCGCGCCGCGCCGCCCAGGCGAGGATCTTCGAAAAATCGCGGCTCGATCCGCCTTCGATCATGTAGGTGGCAACCGTCCAGGGCGCGCCGGCAAAACCGAGCAGCGTTGTCTGCGCCGGCAATTGCGCGACGATCGTCCGGATCGCGGCATAGACCGGCGCGAGGGTCTGGCCGAGCTTATCGAAGCTCAGCTCTTCGACATCGCTGTCATTTCGTAATGCCGTCAGCTTCGGTCCGCCATTCGGCTCGAACCAGAGCTTCTGGCCGAGCGCCTGCGGCACCAGCAGAATATCGGAAAAGAGGATCGCGCCATCCATGCCGAAGCGCTTGATCGGCTGCAACGTCGCCTCGGCCGCCAGCGCCGGCGTATAGCAAAGATCGAGGAAACTGCCGGCTCGCTCACGCAGCGCCCGATACTCCGGCAGGTATCGTCCGGCTTGGCGCATGAGCCAGTACGGGATCGGTCGAATGGCCTCGCTGTGCAATGCCCGAAGAAGGGGTTTTCCCCGTGCGGTCATGCCGTGCTCTTAGCCTTCTTTCTTTAGAATCGAAAGGTAGTGGTAGGTAGTTGGTGGGTGGAATGCTGTGGATCACCGCTGAGCCGGATTCCGTCCCGAACACCAGCGGGTCGCTGCGAAAGCGCAGCGAAACCGTGTATAACCGAGACCAATCGATATGGTTATGGCGATGAAATCGGGTTTGTTGCAAAACGCGAATTCTGGGGAAAACGGGGAAGCCCGACAGGCCGATGACGCTTATCCACGCATCGCGATGAGGTCGGTGCGCTTATCCTCGGCCGGAATAAGTTGGGATGAAATCGCGGTTGACGGGAGCGATTCGGTCGCGCGGGCTCGATCGGGGTCTTATCCCGATTTTATCCCGTCCCTCACGGGCAGTTATCCATGACCCGCTTCCACCTCCATCTCGTTTCGGACTCGACCGGTGACACGGTGCATTCGGTGGCGCGCGCCTGCCTCGTGCAATTCGAGGATTCGGACGCGATCGAACACATCTGGTCGATGATCCGCACGAAGTCGCAGATCGATCGCGTGATCACCGGCGTCGGCGCCAATCCGGGCGTCGTGCTCTACACCCTCGTCAATGATGCACTTCGTCAACCGTTGATCGAAGGCTGCCGCAAGCTGCAAGTGCCGGCGATTCCAGTGCTCGATCCGGTGATCGGGGCGCTCGCCTCTTATCTCGGGCGCCAGGCCCGCGGCCTGCCGGGCCAGCAACACATGCTCGATAGCGAATATTTCCAGCGCATCGATGCGATGACCTTTGCGCTCAATCACGACGACGGTCAGTCGCTCTGGGGTCTGAACGACGCCGATGTCGTGTTGGTGGGCGTCTCGCGCACCTCGAAGACGCCAACCTGCATCTATCTCGCCAATCGCGGAATCAAAGCGGCGAATGTTCCGATGGTCCCGGGTGTGCCGCTGCCGCAGGAGGTGTTCGAGCTGACGCGGCCGCTGGTCGTTGGGCTTACCAACGATCCCGACCGGCTGATTCAGGTGCGGACCCAGCGTCTCGCCTCGCTGCATCAGCAAGAGCGCAGCGAATACACCGATCTCGACAAGGTCAGAGAGGAAGTAACGGCGGCGCGGCGGCTTTTCACCGAGCGCAACTGGCCGGTGATCGATGTCAGCCGCCGCTCGATCGAAGAGACCGCGGCCGCGATCCTCCGGCTGCTGGCACGCGCCCGCGGCGAAGAGACATGAGCGCGCTGATTCTCGCCTCGGCCAGTACGTCGCGCAAACGCTTGCTCGCCGATGCCGGTATTCATGCCGACACCGATCCCGCCGATATCGATGAAAGTATCATCAAGTCAGAATGCCGAAGCACCGGCCGCTCCAGCGCCGATTGCGCCGCGCGCCTCGCCGCGGCGAAGGCCCGTGCAGTCGCCGCGCGCCATCGCGACTGCCTGGTTCTCGGCGCCGATCAGCTGCTCGATTGCAACGGTGAATGGTTCGATAAGCCGCGCGATATCGCGGAAGCCCGCAATCAGCTCCTGCGCCTGCGTGGCCGCACGCATGAGCTCGTCACCGCCGCGACGGTTATCCGTAACGACGAGCAGCTCTGGCAGGCGATCGAGCGGCCGCGCATTACCATGCGTGCGTTCAGCGATACATTCCTCGATCACTACCTTACGACAGTAGGCGACCGGGTTCTCAAAACCGTCGGTTGCTATGAGCTCGAAAGGCTCGGCGCACAGTTGATGGAAAAAGTCGAGGGCGACTACTTCGCCATTCTTGGTCTGCCGCTGCTGCCGTTGATGCGTTTCCTGCGCGGCGCCGGAGCGCTGGCGGCATGAACATCAGCGGCGCCGCCAAACTCGCGGGTATCATGGGCTGGCCGGTCGCACATTCGCGCTCGCCGGTGCTGCATGGCTATTGGCTGCAACAATACGGTATCGACGGTGCCTATGTGCCGATGGCGGTGAAACCGGAAAACCTGCGCCGCGCGCTGCAAGCCCTGCCGCTGCTCGGCTTCGCCGGCTGCAACCTTACCATCCCGCACAAGGAAGAAGCGCTGCGCGCCGTCGACAGCTATGAGGCGTCGGCAAAACGCGCCGGCGGCGTGAACACGATTGTGATCGACCCGCGCGGCCAGATCATCGGCTCGAGCACCGATGGCTGTGGCTTCATTGCCGCTTTGCGCGCGACCACACCACATTTCGACCCGAGCCAGGCACCGTCGGTCGTCCTCGGCGCCGGCGGTGCGGCGCGGGCAGTCGTTGCGGCATTGCTCGACAATGGCGCGCGCGAGGTGCGACTGGTCAATCGCACGCCGGAGCGCGCGGCGAAACTCGCCAAAGAACTCGGCGGCGAAGTGCGTGGCGTGTTGTGGGAAAAACGCGCCGAAGCACTGGCCGGTGCCGCGCTGCTGGTCAATGCCACGAGCCTCGGCATGGAAGGCCAGCCGGCACTCGAACTGCAGCTTGATGCGCTGCCGACGGAAGCGATCGTCAACGACATCGTCTATGTGCCGCTGGAAACACCGCTCCTCGCCGCGGCGCGGGCGCGGGGCAATCTCTGCGTCGACGGGCTCGGCATGCTGCTGCACCAGGCCGCGCCCGGCTTCGAGGCGTGGTTTGGCGTGAAACCCGAGATCGGCGACGGGCTGCGCCAGGCGATCCTCGCCACCCTGCAGAAAAAATGAAAATCCCCCCATGAAAATATTGGGGCTCACCGGCAGCGTCGGGATGGGCAAAAGCACGGCCGCGAAAATGCTGCGAGGCATGGGCGTGCCGGTCTATGACGCCGACGCCGCGGTCCATCGCATGATGAGCCGCGGCGGCATCGCCGTCGCCAAGGTCGCAGCCGCCTTTCCTGGCGTCGAGCGCGCCAGCGCTATCGATCGGGTCGCGCTCGGCAAGCGCGTCTTCGGCGATGAGCCGGCGATGAAGCGGCTCGAAGCGATCATCCATCCGCTGGTGCGCGAAGATGAGAAAGCCTTTCTCGCCGCGCATCGCCGGCGCAAGACGCGCCTCGTCGTGATGGACGTGCCGCTGCTTTTCGAATCGGGGCGCGACAAACGCTACGACGCGACGATGGTCGTCACCGCGCCGGCCCTCGTACAGCGCGACCGCGTCATGGCGCGGCCGGGCATGACGAGCGCGCGCTTCGCCGCGATCCTCGCGCGGCAGATGCCGGATGTGGAAAAGCGTAAACGCGCCGATTTCATCGTGCCGAGCGGTTTGGGGCGCGCGGTGACTTGGCGCAGCTTGCGCGCCGTGCTGCGAAAGCTTGCCCGCTAGAATCCCGATCGCGTAGAATCGCGTTCATGCGTGAATTGGTGATCGACACCGAAACCACCGGCCTTGATCCGAACGATGGCCACCGCATCGTCGAAGTGGCGGTGATCGAGCTGATGAACCATCTGCCGACCGGGCGGTTCTTCCATCGCTACTGCAATCCCGATCGCGACATGCCCGAAGGGGCCTTCGCTGTCCATGGCCTCAGCCGCGAATTCCTCGCCAAGCACCCGGTCTTTGCCGCGCACGCCAATGAACTACTCGAATTCCTCGGCGAGGATCAGCTCGTCATCCACAATGCCGAATTCGATCTCGCCTTCCTCAATATGGAGCTGAAGCGCGTCGGCTTGCGACCGCTCGGTTCGCCGGTTGTCGATACGCTCGCCATGGCGCGGCAGCGTTTCCCCGGCCAACCGGCCAATCTCGACGCGCTCTGCCGCCGTTTCGCGGTCGATTTGACGTCGCGCGAAAAACACGGCGCGCGGATCGACGGTGAGCTGCTCGCCGCGGTCTATCTCGAGCTGATCGGTGGCCGCCAGCCGGTCTTCGATCTGGCGCAGAGCGTCGCCGCGAAAGCGGTCGAGGCGGTGAAGCGCATCCTACGGCCGGCGCGGCCGCATGCACCGAGCGAGGAAGAACTCGCGGCGCATGCCGGCTTCCTGGCGAAGCTCAAAGCGCCGCTCTGGACGAGCTAGTGTCCCGATTCCAACGTTCGTACGGCCGTGCAGCAGACTCGGCACGAACGTCGGAATCGAGAGGACACTAGCCACTTAATTGATTCTCGTGTGGCTCCTGGATTTGACGTTCCTAAACGTACCCGCGGCGAAGTGATAGGAACGTCAAATCCGCCACACGAGACGTGCGGGCAGCCTTAGGCTGTAGCGGTACCGCTGGCCTGTTGCTGCTGCTCGGCGACGCGGCGGCGATAGATCTCGACGAAATCGATCGGGCTCAGCAGCAGCGGCGTGTAACCACCATCGCGTGTCACTTCCGAGATGATATTGCGCACATAGGGAAAGAGCAGCCGCGGCACTTCGACCATCAGCGCGATCGGCACGTCTTCCTGCGTCGTGTTGATGAGGCTAACCACGGCGCCATAGGCGAGTTCGGCGACGAAGACGACCTCGTTCTGCACCTTGGTCTCGACCTTCAAGGTCATCACCACTTCATAGACATCGGCGGCGAGACCCTGCGCCTTTACATCGACCCCGACTTGTAGATCGGGCGCAACACCTTGGGGTGGCTGCAGTAAGGAATGCGGCGCGCGCGGATTCTCGAAGGAAAGATCTTTCACATATTGCGCATTGATCGCGAGCTGGCGTCGGCTATCCGTGCCGGGTTCAGCCCCGCCATTCGTCGTTTCCGCCATGCCACGCCTCCGCCAATTACGCTGATTTTAGGATGGGCGTGGCTAGCACGGATCGGCCCAGGGGACAACCACATGGGTGGCACAACCGCGCGTCCAGCGGCGTGCAGCTTGCCCTTTCCCCGCGAAGCGCTTATCTGTGATGCAACCCGCGCGACAGGGCGCACCCGGGCGAAGGCCGATGGAAAACAATTTCCAACTGCTCGACATCATTCTCTTCGCCGGCGTGGCGGGTTTCCTGCTGTTCCGCCTGCGCAGCGTTCTGGGCCGCCGCACCGGGAATGAGCGCCGGCGTGATACCTTCGCGCCGCGGCCGATCGCTTCCGGGACCTCGCCTTTCAATGTCACGCCGACAACTACAGCCGAGCCGGCGCCGGCCGCCGCGAACGGCGCAGACGGGCTGGCAGCGCTGCAGGCTGCCGATCCGAACTTCACTGCCGACGCATTCCTCGTCGGCGCACGTACCGCTTTCGAGATGATCGTCAAAGCGTTCGCCGCGGGCGACACAGCGACGCTGCAGCCGCTTTTGAGCCCCGAGGTGTTTGCCGCTTTCTCGGAAGCGATCCGGGAGCGGCAAGCGGCGAAGGAAACGCATGAAACGAAGATCGTCGCGATCAAGGTGGCGGTGATCGAGCATGTCGCGATCGAAAACGGGAATGGTCTCGTCACCGTGAAGCTGGTCACCGACCAGATCAACGCCACCCGCGCCGCCGATGGCTCGGTGGTCGAAGGCGACGCCGACAAGGTGATCGAGAAGACCGATTTCTGGACCTTCAGCCGGCCGGTGCGGTCGCGCAATCCCAATTGGATCCTGGTCGCAACGCATAGCCCCTGACCTGTGTTGGCCAGCCTCTTGTTGGTGAGTGCGAAGCCGCGGCATTTCCTCTCGCTTTGCCTGGCGCTGATCATCGCCGGCTGCGCGCCGACACCGAAACCGCCGCCGAAATTGACGCTGACGCCGGCGCGATTCAGCGATCTGCCCGGTTGGAACAACGATAACAGCGCTGCCGCGCTGGCCGCCTTCGTCAAATCCTGCGCCGAGCTCGATCGCCGGGCGGACAATGCCGCTATCGGTCCGGCGGCGCTCGGCATGACGGCGGCGGCATGGCGCAAGCCATGCGCGGCCGCGCACGCGACGCCGAACGACGATGCCGCGGCGCGCGCTTTCTTCACGGCGCAATTCACGCCCTATCTCGCCGGCAACAACAATGACAGCGACGGGCTTTTCACCGGCTATTACGAGCCATTGCTGCATGGGGCGCGGCAGCGCGGCGGTGCTTATCAAACGCCGCTGCTGAAACGCCCGCCGGATCTGGTGATGGTCGATCTCGGCCGCTTCCGTCCGGCCTGGCACGGCGAGCGCACCGCCGGCCGCGTCGTCTCCGGCAATCTCCTGCCGTACCCGAGCCGTGCCCAGATCGAGCGCGGTGCACTCGATGCCGATCGCCTCGCGCTGTTCTGGGTCGACAATCCGGTCGACGCTTTCTTTCTTCAAGTGCAAGGCTCGGGACGTGTCGCGCTGCCCGACGGCACGCAGGTGCGCCTCGGCTATGACGGGCAGAACGGCCAGCCGTATGTTGCGATCGGCAAGAAACTGGTCGAGCGCGGCGCGCTCACGACAGATCAGGTCTCGCTGCAGTCAATCCGCGCCTGGATCAAGACGCATCCCGATCAGGCGACGGCGCTGATGAACGAGAATCCATCCTATGTCTTCTTTCGCGAGCTGCCCGGTAATGGTCCGCTCGGCAGCGAAGGCATCGTGCTGACCGCCGGGCGCAGCCTCGCGATCGATCGCAATTTCATCCCGCTCGGCGCACCGGTCTATCTTGCGATCGATGACAATACATCGCCGCTACAGCGATTGATGGTGGCGCAGGATACGGGCGGCGCGATCAATGGCCCGGTGCGCGGCGATGTGTTCTGGGGTTTTGGCGCTAATGCCGAGACACGCGCCGGCAACATGCGTGCGCGTGGTAGATACTATTTGCTGTTACCAAAAGACGTGACGCTCCCCCGATCGCCCACTTTGTCGTAAGATAAGGCTGCTGGCGGATTGACAAGCCGGGATATCGGATTGTCGCCAGGGATGGTGAGGCCCTTTTATCCCTTAGAATGGAGCGGAAAATGGGGACCCCCCGCACTCGTTGGGTCCCTTTTGGAGGAACCAGATGAGTCTCGAGACGAATCTTCTTCGGTCCGCGCTCGCTCTCGGAGCTTGCGCCGTTGTCGTGGGGGGCGTATCGGGCCCGGCCGCGGCGCGGGTGGTCGTCGGGTTCGGTTTCGGCGTACCGGTTGTGCCGGCGCCCTGGTATTACGCGCCGCCGCCGGTGGTGTATGCCCCGCCGCCTGTCGTCTACGCGCCGCCCCCTGTTGCGGTGGCTCCACAGCCCGCCTACGTCGCCCAGCCGAATCAGGACTGGTACTATTGTGACGATCCGCGCGGCTACTACCCCTATGTCGCTTCTTGTAACAGCGGCTGGCATCAAGTACCGGCTCAGCCCAACGCCGCCCCGCCGCAGCACTGATCCCGTGCTCGTCGGTTAGAGGACGAATTTTTGGAGAACCTCGAGGAGAAATTCTGCTGATGCGAATGAAACCAACAATATTGGTCAGCCTCGCCGCGCTCACGGCTTTGAGCGGTTGCGCGGCGCCGCCGCTTGGCCCGACGGTCGCCGTGATGCCGGGTCCGAATAAGCCCTTCGATGTCTTCCAAACCGACCAGGCGGTCTGCCGCCAATTCGCCGAGCAGCAAGTCGGCGGTTCCGAAGCCGCAAATCAGACCGGCTCCAACCAGGCGCTGCTCGGTGCCGGTGTCGGTACGCTCCTCGGCGCGGGTCTGGGTGCGGCAATCGGCGCGGCGGGCGGCAATGCCGGCGCGGGTGCGGCGATCGGTGCCGGTGCCGGTGCTCTCGGCGGCACGGCGGTCGGCGCGTCGAATGCACAGCACACGCAGTACAGCCTGCAGCAGCGCTACGACATCGCCTATCAGCAATGCATGTATTCGCGCGGTAATCAGGTGCCGGGCTATGCCGCCGCGCCGGGACCCGCTTACCCGGCTCCCCCGCCACCTCCGGGCTATGCGCCCCCGCCCCCGGGCTATGCGCCGCCACCGCCTCCGCCGCCCGGCTATCGTTGATCGCCCGGGAGTGAGCGGCGACTCGTCGCTCTGGTTGCATTCGGAAAACGGCTCGACCATGCTTTGAACCATGGCCGAGCCGTTTCGCGTCGCGCTTTTCGTTACCTGCCTCGTCGACCTCTTCCGCCCCAGCGTCGGGTTTGCCGCGGTGAAGCTGCTGGAGGATGCCGGCTGCATTGTCGAGGTGCCGGAAGCGCAAAGCTGCTGCGGCCAGCCCGGGTATAATTCCGGCGATCGGGCGGACGCCAAAGCCATCGCCCGCCAGGTAATCGCCACGTTCAGCCCATATGATTATGTCGTCGTACCCTCGGGCTCCTGCGGTGGCATGATCAAGACGCATTATCCGGCGCTTTTCGCCGACGAGCCGGCGATGGCCGAGCCGGCGAAGGCGCTCGCCGCTCGTACCTACGAGTTGATCTCCTTTCTTGCCGATGTGCTGAAGCGCGATCAGGTCACGGCGCGCTATGCCGGTACGGTGACCTATCACGATGCCTGTTCCGGGTTGCGCGAGCTTGGCGTGAAAGAACAGCCGCGACGGTTGCTGCGCAGCGTCGCCGGACTGACGCTCAAGGAAATGACGACGCCAGAAGTCTGCTGCGGCTTCGGCGGCACGTTCTGCGTCAAATATCCCGAGATATCGGACAAGATGGTCTCGGACAAAGCCGCCGATATCGCATCCACGGGCGCCGACACGCTGCTCTGCGGCGATATGGGCTGCCTTCTCAACATGGCGGGCAAGCTCGCGCGGCTCGGCAAGCCGATCGCCGTGCGTCACGTCGCCGAAGTGCTGGCCGATATGACGGAAGCAACGCCGCCCATCGGCATGCCGGATAAAAGCTGATGGAGCCGACCAGCCACGCCTTCAAGGCGAATGCGCATCGCGCGCTGGGCGATGCCAATCTGCAGCGCGCGATGACGATGATGCGCACCGGCTTCCCGGAAAAGCGCGCGCAGGCGATCGCGCGACTGCCGGAATTCGAGGCGCTGCGCGACGAGGGTATCGCGATCAAGAACCATGTGATCGCGCATCTCGATTTCTATCTCGAACGCTTCGAGCAGAATGTCGTCGCCAATGGCGGCAAGGTGCATTGGTGCCGCACGGCGCAAGAAGCACGCGAAACGGTGCTCGCTCTTTGCCGCGCACTTGATGCGAAGACGGTCACCAAGGGCAAATCGATGGTCGGCGAAGAAATCGCGATCAACGATTTCCTCGAGAAGAACGGCATAACGCCGGTCGAGACCGATCTCGGCGAATACATCGTGCAGATCCGCCACGAGCCTCCCAGTCACATCATCGCGCCGGCGGTCCATCTGGTGAAAGAGCAGGTCGCCGACAGCTTCCGCGCGACGCATACGCATCTGCCGCACGATCGCGTGCTCGAAGAGCCGCGGGTGATGACCGACGAGGCGCGCAGCGTGCTGCGCCAGAAGTTCCTCGCTGCCGATGTCGGTATCACCGGGGCGAATTTCCTCATCGCCGAGACCGGCTCGTCGATCATCGTGACGAACGAAGGCAATGGGGATCTGACGCAGATCCTGCCCAAGGCGCATATCGTTCTGGCGAGTCTCGAGAAGGTCGTGCCGACGCTCGAGGATGCCTCGACCATGCTGCGGCTTCTCGCGCGCTCGGCGACGGGCCAGGAATTCTCGACCTATACGACAGTCTCGACCGGACCACGCCGCGCGACCGATACCGACGGGCCGGGCGAATATCACGTCGTGATTTTGGACAACGGCCGCAGCGCGCTCTTGGGCGGCGAGTTTCAGGACATGCTGCGCTGCATCCGCTGCGCCGCCTGCCTCAATCACTGCCCGGTCTATGGCGCAATCGGTGGTCATGCCTATGGCTGGGTCTATTCCGGCCCGATGGGCGCGGTCCTGACGCCGACGCTGATCGGCATCGAGGAAGCGGGCAATCTACCGAATGCCTCGACCTTCTGCGGCCGCTGCGAAAGCGTCTGCCCGATGCGCATTCCGTTGCCGAAGATGATGCGGCAGTGGCGCGAGCGCGAATTCTCCAAGCGCCTCTCGCCCGCAACGCAGCGTTGGGGCCTCGCGCTCTGGGCGTTTGCCGCGCAGCGCCCCGTGCTTTACCGGCAAGTGAGCGCCCTCGCCGCGCGTGTGCTGGGCTTCTTCGGCGCCGGGCGTGGCCGTTTCCGTGCGCTGCCATTGGCCGGCGGCTGGACCGATATGCGCGATATGCCGGCGCCCGAAGGCAAAAGCTTCATGACGCTCTGGGCCGAGCGTCAGCGTAAGACGCGTCGCGTGTCATGAGCGAGGCACGCGACCAGATTTTCGGCGATATCCGCGCACGGCTCGGCCGGGGAAGACTCGATCCCGCCGCAAACGCGGCGGCGGAAGAGCGGTTGAATGCGCATCGCCGCAACCTCGTTCCCGCGCGCGCGGCATCGCTCGATCATGCCGGCCAGGTCGCGCTCTTCATCGCGGAAGCGCAAGCGGTCGATACGACGATCGCGCGCGTCGCGAATGCCGGTGATGTGCCGGGCGCTGTCGCGGATTTTCTCTCCAGCCAAAATCTGCCGGCGCGGCTGGTGATGACGCCCGATCCCAAGCTCGATGCGATCCCTTGGGACGCGCGGCCGATGCTCGAGCTGCGACGCGGCCGCGCCGAGGACAGCGATGCCGCCGGCATCACCGGCGCTTTCGCCGCGATCGCCGAGACCGGCACGCTGATGCTGATCTCAGGCGAGCTAACGCCGACGCGCAACAATTTCCTCCCCGATACGCATATCGTCGTGCTGCGCGCAAGCGAGGTTGTTGCTTGCTATGAGGATGGCTGGGATCGGCTGCGCACCGCCGGCGCGATGCCGCGCACAGTCAATTTCATCACCGGCCCGTCGCGCACCGGCGATATCGAGCAGCGTCTCGTGCTCGGCGCGCATGGTCCGCGGCGGCTGCACATCGTGCTGATCGACGATGCGGGCGGTTAAGAGCGAAGAACGCGCGCTCTGGCGCGAGACGATGCGCGGCGTGAAGCCGCTGCGCCCGGAACCGCCCGAGGAAATCGCCGCGCCGCCGAAGCGCGAGACAAAATCGCGGCGCGCGCCGGCATCGCCCAAGCCCGTCGCCTCGCCAACGCGCGCGGCAAAAAGCATCGACGCGCTCGACCGCCGGACGGCCGCGCGGTTGAAGCGCGGCACGCTTGCGATCGAAGCGAAGCTCGACCTGCACGGCATGACACAGGCCGAGGCGCATGACGCGCTGACGCGCTTCATCGCGCGCGCGCAAAAGCACGGCAGCCGCGCCGTGCTCGTCATCACGGGCAAGTCCGGCGTGCTGCATGGCGCGGTGCCGCGCTGGCTCGACGAAGGCGAGAATCGCGCGCGCATCCTTGCCATCCGCCGCGCCTATGCGCAGCATGGCGGCGAGGGCGCGCTTTATCTCATGTTAAGACGGAAGCGATGACACCCTTCGGTGTGAAGCTGCGCCAATTGCGCGCCGAGCGCGGGATCGCGCTCAAGGATATGGCCGAGGCGCTCGGCGTCTCCGCGGCTTATCTCTCGGCGCTCGAGCATGGCCGGCGTAGCCGGCCGACGCATGCGATAGTGGTCGCGATCTGCGCACAGCTCAATATCATCTGGGATGAAGCGGATGAGCTGATGCGGCTTGCGCGTCTCTCGCATCCGCGGGTCACCGTCGATACCGCGGGTCTCTCGCCGGCGGCGACCGAGCTCGCGAATCTTTTGGCTGAGCGCATCCGCAACCTGCCGCCCGATCGCACTGCGCGGATTCTCGATATCATCAAATCGGTGCCGGCCTCGCCGCCGCGTCGCAGACGCGCGCGCGCTTCCTAAAGCAGCGCGTTACTCTTCCGGATCGGGCTCAGGCTCTTCCATCGATGTGTCGACCGACATGTCGACAACATCGCCGCGCGCGTAATGCTTGTCATAGCGGCCGCTGCCGCTCTCCTGGCCCTCGCCGACATATTGGAACTCCCACCAATTGCCATCGCGATCCTGGAAATAGAAAGCGTAGGTGCCGTGCATCTCGGTGATGCGCATCACTTTCTGGATGCCGTATTTCTCTTTGTATTGCAGCGCCAATTCGCGCGCGCGATCGACCTCTTCCTTGGTCGCGAGATCGATGCCCCAATGATTGCCGACACCGACAGGCCGGACATTCTTACCTTTCTCGAGACAAACGAGTCCGAAATAGCCACCTTTGCGGATCATCATCGCTTTCGTCGCGTGACGCACGCATTCGAGGCCGAGGAATTCCTCGTAGAAGGGGCGCGAGTCCGCGAGATTCTTGCATTCGAGCGTACCGTGCGAAAAAATTTTCGGACGATTGAGCGGCGTGACGCGGGGCTTCACCGATTTCTCACTGATCGATTGATTCATGACATCCTCCCTCGCGAATTTGTTATCGCGCCTTTCGTTTCATCGCGCGCGATAGCGGCCGTGGCAAGCCGCAACGTGGTCTTGCCGTATCTTAACCACAATGTCGCCACAAAAAACCTGTTGCCTTAGCGGCGGATTGGCAACACGCTACCGATCCTCCCTTGGACGGAGGCCTTCGGGATCCGTCTGCGTCGAGTTCTTGATTGGAGATCTCTCTTGGCTATCGGCACCGTCAAATGGTTCAACGCCCAGAAGGGTTATGGCTTCATCCGTCCAGATGATGGTGGCAAGGATGTGTTCGTGCACATCTCGGCGGTGGAGCGCGCCGGCATGGGCGGGCTGGCCGAGGGCCAGAAGATCAAATACGACGTGGCGATGGATCGCGGCAAACCCGCGGCCTCCAATCTCGCTTCCGCCGATTGAGCGGGTCGCGGGCGATAAGCCCGCGCCCTCATCTCACAGAATAAATTTGGACAGGTCGGCGTTCTTCGCGAGCGCACCAACACGCTCGCGCACGTAGTCGCGATCGATCGTCAACGCCGACTCGGGCGGTTGATCGGAAGCGGTGAAGCTCGCTTCCTCGAGCAACCGCTCCATCACCGTGTGCAGACGTCGCGCGCCGATATTCTCGACCGAGGTGTTGATCTCCTCGGCGAGCGCGGCGAGTTCGTCAATCGCATCCTCGGTGAAATCGAGCCGCAGATTCTCGGTCGCCATCAGTGCCTTGTATTGCTTGATGAGGCTGGCCTCCGGCTCGGTGAGGATGCGGCGGAAATCATCGCGCGTGAGCGGCTTCAGCTCGACGCGGATCGGCAAGCGGCCTTGCAGCTCGGGCAGCAGGTCTGACGGCTTGTTCAAATGGAACGCGCCCGAGGCGATGAAGAGGATGTGATCCGTCTTCACAGCGCCATGCTTGGTCGCGACCGTCGTGCCTTCGATCAGCGGCAGCAGATCGCGCTGCACGCCTTCGCGGCTGACATCGGCGCCGAAACGCTGCTCGCTGCGGCCGGCGATCTTGTCGATCTCGTCGAGGAAGACGATGCCGTTTTGCTCGGCGGCGGCGATCGCCTCTTTCTGAACCTTCTCCTGATCGAGAAGCTTGTCGCTCTCCTCGGCCATCAGCACTTTGTGGCTCTCGGCGACGGTCATCTTGCGCGGCTTGGTGCGGCCGCCAAAGGCTTTGCCGAAAATATCGCCGAGATTGACCATCCCCATCTGCGCGCCGGGCATGCCGGGAATCTCGACGGTCGGCATGCCGCTGCCGCCATCCTGTACCTGAATCTCGATTTCCTTGTCGTTGAGCTCGTTGTTGCGCAACATCCTGCGGAACTTCGCGCGCGTCTCCGGGCCGGCGCCTTGACCGGTCAGCGCGTCGAGCACGCGCTCTTCCGCGGCGAGCTCGGCCTTGCTCTCGACATCCTTGCGCAGCCGCTCGCGCGTCATGATCAGCGACACCTCGATCAGATCGCGCACGATCTGCTCGACATCGCGGCCGACATAGCCGACTTCGGTGAATTTGGTCGCTTCGACCTTGATGAACGGCGCTTGCGCCAGCTTGGCGAGGCGCCGCGCGATCTCGGTCTTGCCGATACCGGTCGGGCCGATCATCAGGATGTTCTTCGGCAGAACCTCCTCGCGCAGCTCTTCGGGAAGCTGTTGTCGCCGCCAGCGATTGCGCAAAGCGATCGCGACGGCGCGTTTGGCGTCGGCCTGGCCGACAATGTGACGATCGAGTTCGGAGACGATTTCACGCGGTGAGAAAGATGCGCTCATAGGGTTTCGACGATGACTTTTTCGTTGGTGAAAACACAGATCGAGGCGGCGATCGCCATTGCCTTGCGGGCAATGGCTTCGGAATCGAGACCGGGAATATCGATCAGCGCGCGCGCCGCGGCGAGGGCGTAATTGCCGCCCGAGCCGATGCCGATGAGCCCATCCTCGGGCTCGAGCACGTCGCCGGTGCCGGAGACGACCAGCGAGACCGATTTATCGGCTACGGCCATGATCGCTTCGAGCCGGCGCAGATAGCGATCGGTGCGCCAATCCTTGGCGAGCTCGACACAGGCGCGGGTCAGCTGCCCGGGATATTGCTCGAGCTTGCCTTCGAGCCGGTCGAAGAGGGCGAAAGCGTCAGCGGTGGCGCCGGCAAAGCCCGCGAGCACCGTCCCACCGGCGAGGCGGCGTAATTTCTTGGCATTGGACTTGACGACGGTGTTGCCCATCGACACCTGACCATCACCGGCCAGCGTGACACGACCGTCTTTCCGCACGGCGATGATGGTGGTACCGTGCCAAACCTGCGAAGGTTCTTCCTGCATTGTTCCTGGTTTCCGTCACGAGAAGAGGCAGCAAATCAAGGATGTGGGGAGGATAACGGTCGCGATCAAGCGGTCGACAGTTTTCCTAAAGAGGCCAAGGAGATAAGTGATGGCGAATGAGCTCCCGGTGGTGCGGATTGCACCCAATAATCCGGTTTTCGACCTCCCGGTCATGGTCGGGATCGAGGAAAAATTGTTCGAGAAGGCCGGGCTCAATGTCCAGATGACCGGCAAATGGTCGGACCGCGAGAAGCATGACAACATCACCATGCCGTCGCTCGAACGTATGAAGGAACAGGCCTTCGAATGCGGCACGGCGGATGGCTACAACGTCTGCGAATGGGCCAGCATCGATCGGCTCGAGCGCGGCAAGCGCAGCGGCGCCATCGGGGCGCTGCGCGCTTCCGTCGCGGCCCAGGCCATCATCACCTTCGATGACGCGCTGCAAACGCCGCGCGATTGCGCCGATGTCGGCGTGCTGGTGCAGGAATTCACCGGCTCGCACTACACGGCGATTCAGATGCTGGAAAGCGCCGTCGGCAAAGAGCATGTGAAGATCGACAATGGCGGCCTGCCCTGGCAGCGTTGGGAAGCGCTGCGCGACCGCAAGCATCGCGCTGTCGTGGTGATGGAGCCTTTCATCAGCCTCGGTCTCAAAGAGGGCGCGCATATCATCGCGGCCGAATTCTATCGCGGCGGCGAGGTGATCGGCGCCAATCTCACGCCCGAGCAGCGCAAGGCGTACTACGATGCCGAGAATGAAGCCGTCGATCTGATCAACAGCGATTTCTACAAATATGCGCATCACATCTGCGCCCCGACCAAGGGCGCGCTGAAGCCGAAAGAGCTGCTGCGCGCTTTCGTGCACTTCAAGCATGTCGATTACTACGATCCGACCCTCTTCGGCCGGACCTATGACTGGATGAAGTCGCGCGGCTTCACCGAGGGCCAAAGCCAGCACGGCGCCTTGGTGCTGTAACCGCAGCCTCTCGGCTCGATCACGCGCCGCTCCTCACGCGAGGGGCGGCGCGTA
>DATMZZ010000036.1:0-6902 GCA_035573175.1 Allostellaceae bacterium | reverse complement strand
GCGCCGTGCGCTCGATATCGGTCAGGCCGAGTTTCTCGAGCGGCTGGGCCATTGTGATCGCGTCGTCTTAGTGAGCGGGCGCCGCGGCCCCCGCGGCGGCTTGCGGCGCGCGCAGGGCGATGCCTTGGGCACGCATCGCGTCGACGACCTGCTTGGCGTTGGCGTTGCCCTTATCCGCCAAGACGGCGACGTCACCCGCCAAGCCCTCCGTCTCCTGGCGCATCTGCAGCGCTTGTTCGAGCGGCGCCTGCTGCCCGGCATGGGCTTTCTCGAGATTCGAATGCTCGCGGATCAACTGATAGGTCTGGAACGCGATCGTCAGGAAAAAGGCGACGACGAGGGTCACCAGCGCGCGCTGCATCATCATGGCTCACTTCCCCTGCGGTGCGACCGCGGCCGGTGCCGGCGTGGCGGCCAGCGTGAGGCCGTGATGCGCCAGCAAATTGGTCAGCTCGGCATCCTTCTTCGTCGCCGCGACATTCGCGACGTATTGCGCGAGGACCTGGCGGATGCGCGCGAATTGCAGGCCCTGGTTGATGACCTGCTGGCGCTGGCTGACATCGAATTGGATCGACTGGTTGCGGAGCACCAGCCCGCCATTGACGATCACCAGCGCGAGGCTCACCCCGGCCAGTATCATCGTCGCCATTTCCCAAGCCGAGCCTTTGATTTCGAACTGCATGTTGTCGTCGACCCGTCTTTGTTTGGCGGCGGCACTTTAGGCCAAGCCCCCGCTCCACGCAAAGCAAAGCGCTGCAAAAGCAAACAAAGTATTTATGATAACCGCAACAGCTTCCGAGCATTCTCGGCGCGAATGCGGGCGAGATCGCCGGCTGTCGCTTCGATCGCGCCGACCGCCTCGATCGTACCGCTGATCAGCCAGTTCCCATGCTCGGCATCGAAAGGAGCATCGGTGGCGAAGAGGCAATGATCGCTGCCGAAGAAATCATGGCCACAGCGCGTCGCCGCGATGTTGCCGTTGAGCGCGGTGTCGGCATAGAGCATGCGGTAATATTCGACCGGCTTGCGCTTCAGCCCGGCCTGCTCCGCCACTGGATTGCGGTCGGTCTCGCCGAAGAAAATCTGGCTGAAGCCGAGGCCGATCTTGCCGGCGTAATACGGGATCATGCCGCCCATGTGATGGGTGATGATCTTCAAGCCCGGCAGCTCGTCATAGATGCCGGAATAGATCAGCCGCGTCACCGCCGCGGTCGTCTCATAGGGCCAGCCGAAGGTGAACCAGATCTCCGCCTCCGACTCGTGCTCGCTCGCATAGT
Organism: Allostellaceae bacterium; assembly: GCA_035573175.1. GTDB lineage: Bacteria > Pseudomonadota > Alphaproteobacteria > ATCC43930 > CGMCC-115725 > CAIKMD01. The sequence continues at coordinate 5,625 of DATMZZ010000036.1, read as the reverse complement.
CCGGGAAATTCGGCCCGCGGATCGGATGGATCCAGATCGGCAGATCGAGCTCGTGCATCTTCTTGAAGATCGGCCGGAATTCGGGCTCCGAGAGCGGTTTGTTGTTGACGTTGGTGAAAATCTGGATGCCACGCGCGCCGAGCGTACTGGTGGTGCGATCGATCTCCGTGAGACAGGCGTCGATGTTGTTCATCGGCATCGAGGCGATGAAGGCGGGAAAGCGCGCCGGTTCGCGGCGGCAGAGCTCGGCGAGTCCGTCATTGGCAATGCGCGCGAGCTCCGGTGTTTGCTCCCGCGTGCCCAGCATCTCGAGTGGCGGATTGGCGAGCGACAAGACTTGGCTGTAATCCGGAAATCGATCGAGCAACTTCAGCCGTGCATCGAGATCCCAAAGCGTCTGCAGGCGAGGAAAGGCTTTGAGCACGATATGGCTTGGCACCAGATCGGCCAGGCGATCCATAAACTGCTTGGGCATGAAGTGGTTGTAGATGTCGATAATCATAGGTCCGTCTCCCACACTGTACCGATCACCAGCTTGGCGAGTGATCGCCCACAAAATCAACCCGCATTGTCGCGCTCGACAGAGCGCGGCTGGTCGCATAGTTTCGCATAAAGCCGCAAGCAAAAGGCAGGGAGGGACGAATGGCCGGGCGTGCAATCAGCAGGGTTTTTCTAGCAGGCGCTGTACTATTGACGGCAGGATGGACCGCCTCGGCGCGCGCCGATGCCACGCTCACCATGAATGTGGTGATGCCGCGCGCCTCGTCTTTCTTCATCGGCGTCTACAAGCCCTGGGCCGATGCGGTCGAGCGCGAATCGCACGGCCACATCAAGATCACGATCCCCGCGGCCTCGATGGCGCCGCTGCCGCGGCAATGGGAGATGGTGACGAGCGGGGTCGCCGATGTCGCGCTGACACCGAATGACTACATCCGCGAGCGCGTGAAGCTGCCCTTCCTCGCCGAACTGCCCTTCCTCGCGCCGAACGGTGTCGCCGCCTCGGTCGCGATCTGGCGCACGCAGGAGAAATATTTCGCCAAAGCGAATGAATATAAGGACGTGAAGCTGCTGGCGATCTGGGTGAATGGCGGCAACACGCTGCAAACGATGAAGCGGCCGGTCACCAAGATGGACGATTTCAAAGGTCTCAAGGTCTGGGTGGCAACGCCGAATATGAAACAGGCGCTCGGCGATTTCGGCGCGACGCCCGTCACCGGCGCGGCGGCCAACAGCATGTTCGATTACATGTCGGGCGGCATCGTCGATGGCGCGGTGACCGGCAAAGGCTCGCTGATCTCCTTCCAGCTCGCGCGCTTTACCAAGTTCATCACCTACTTCCCGGGCCAGCTCGGCTACAACGCCGAGACCTTCTTCATGAACAAGCGCAAATACGACAGCCTCTCGCCCGAGGACAAAGCGGTGATCGACAAGGTGTCGTATGAGACTCTGTCGCGCATGGCGGGACAGGGCTTCGTCGATCAGGACAATCTCACCGATCCGCTGATCAAGGAGAACGGCATCCAGACGAATGTCGCGAGCCCCGAATTCATGGTCGAGCTCAAGAAACGTGTCGCCTTCTTCAAGGACAATTGGTTCAAGGACGCGAAGGCGCGCGGCATCGACGCGCAAGCGGCCTATGATTATTTCGCCAAGACTTCGAAAGAAGTCGCCGCCGAAATGGCGAAATGAATCGTAACAATTCTGAGATGGCCGATCACGAGCTGACCGACGAGCTGGCGCGGATCGCGGCGCCGCCGCGCGCCTGGGCGCTGCGGCTCCTGGGACCGCTCGCTGCGCTCTGCCTCTTCGGCATGATGGCGCTGACCTTTATCGGCGTGGTCGCGCGCTATTTCTTCAACAGCCCGATCGCCGGCAGTGAAGAGATCCAGGCCTTCCTGCTCGGCTTCATCATCTTCTCGGGCATTCCGCTCGTAACCTATCACCAGCGACACATCGCCGTCCGCGCTTTCGCCTCGATGCTCAAAGGCCGCGCTCTGTTCGCGCAATGCGTGTTCGTGCTGGCGCTGACCGGTTTCGGCTTCGCCTTCATCGGCTATCTGCTCTTTCTCCAGGGCGTACAATTGCAGGAAGAAGGCACGCTCAGCACGTTCCTCCAAATTCCCGAAGCGCCTTTCGCTTACATCTTCGCCGCGTTGATAACGGCCGCGGCGATCGTCGCCTTTGCCTTGCTGGCCGCCTTCCTGCGCGGACAGCAGCTCGCCGAGGCTTACGAGCGGACCGATGTCGACATCGTGAGTCCCGACTGATGCTGACCGCACTCGTCGGCTTCACCGTGATGCTCGCCGGGTTCTTCCTGGGCGTGCCGCTCGGCATCGTGCTGTTCACCGTCGGCTTTTTCGGCTTCGCCTTGATCCATCCGGCCGGCCTGCCCGCCGCCGCCGCGATGGCCGGGCAGCAGATCCTCGGCCTGACGCTCGATTTCCAGTTCTCGGTCTTGCCGCTGTTCATCTTGACCGGCAGCTTCGTCAATCACGCCAATCTTTCCGACGATCTTTACGAAGCCGCGCATCGCTGGCTCGGCCATCGCCGCGGCGGCTTGGCTCTCGCAACCGTCGCCGCTTGCGCCGGTTTCGCCTCGGTCTGTCATTCCTCGATCGCCACCGCGGCGACCATGGCACGCGTCGCCGTGCCGTCGATGCGGCGCTATCGCTATGCCGATTGGTTCAGCACCGGCACGGTCGCGGCCGGCGGCGCGCTCGGCATGCTGGTGCCGCCGAGCGGCGCGCTGATCGTCTACGGGCTGCTGACGCAGACGGATGTCGCAAAACTGTTCCTCGCAGCGCTCGGGCCGGTGCTCGCCTCGATCGGGGTTTATTTCTTCGTGATCTACGTGGTGACGTTCCTGCGGCCGCAGGCCGGACCACGCGCCGACCGCGTGAGCTGGTCCGAGCGCTGGCGCGGCCTCTACAAGGTTTGGGGCGTGGTGGCGTTGTTCCTGATGGTGATGGGCGGCATCACCTTTGGCGTCTTCACCGCCACCGAGGCCGGCGGCATCGGCGCCGCGGGCTCGCTCTGCCTCGCGATACTGCGGCGGAAGATGAGCTGGGCGATCTTCTACGAATCGCTGGTCGATGCCGCGACCACGACGGCGATGGTGTTCAGCGTGATCTTCGGCGCGCTGGTGCTCAATCAGTTCGTCAATATTTCCGGCATGTCGGAGAGCGTGCTCGACTTCATCCATACGCTCAACGCCTCGCCGATCGAGATCATCCTCATCATCATGGCCTTCTACGTGCTGCTCGGCATGTTCATCGAAGGCTTCGCGCTGATCTTCCTGACCGTGCCGATCTTCGTGCCGATCGTCAGCCTGCTCGGCTACGACCTGATCTGGTGGGGCGTCGTGCTGGTCATTGTCGTCGAGATGAGCGTGCTGCACCCGCCGCTCGGCCTCAACATCTTCGTGCTGAAATCGCTGCTGCCCGAAGTGCCGCTGAAGCAGATCTATTGGGGCGTCATCCCTTTCTGGATGGGGGATTTCCTCCGCCTCGGCCTGATCATCGCCTTCCCCGCGATCGCGCTCGCGATACCGCATTATTTCCTGCGGTAAGCACCTGTTTCGTCATTGCGAGCCCCTTCGACAAGCTCAGGAGCGAAGCAATCCAGCGCCTCACGTGAGACTCCTGGATTGCTTCGTCGGGCTTACGCCCTCCTCGCAATGACAATGGGAAAAGCTACTTCCCCTTCGCGACAATCGTCGCTTTGAGGCTGCCGATCTGCGGCGATTTGATCTCGACCTTGTCGCCGATCTTCAGGAATCTGTCCGGCGGCTGCGAGCCGTCGGCATTGGTCGGGCTGGAATCGGCCGCAGTGCCTTCGCCGGTGCCGCTCGCGATCAGATCGCCGGGCTTCAAGGTGAGATCGCGCGAGAGATATTCGAGATACTGGCCGAAGGAGAAGGTCATCTCCTTCGTGTTGTGCGCTTGCCGACGCTCGCCGTTGACGAAAGTCTCGATATCGATGTTGGCGCAATCGACCTCATCGACGACGATGCACGGGCCGAGCGAGGCCGAGGTGTCGTAATTCTTGCCCGGGGCAAAATTCATCGGGCCCAGCGGCTCACGATCGCGCACGCTCCAATCGCAGAACAGCGTCACGCCCCAGACGAAATCCTTGAGCTGGCTAGGCTTCAGATCCTTGCCGCCCTTGCCGAGGACGATTGCCGCCTCGCCCTCGTAATCGAGCCGGGTGCAGCGTGCCGGATAGATCATCTCCTCATCGGGACCGATCGGATCGGTGACCTTCCAGAAGCCCCAGATGAAGGGCGGCCGAATTTCGCGGCCTGAGCGCACCGTCATGCGTTCGCGATGCGTCGTGAAGTTGGAGCCGGCACAGGCCATGCGCGTGCCGTTCGGCCGCGGCGCGTGGATCTTCACCACATTCGCGGCAAAGACCAGCTTCTCGCCATTTACCGCTTTCTGGTCCTTGGCATTGGCCAGATGCTCGAGCGCCTGTTGCGCGCCATCGAGCGCACGCCGTCCGCCCTCGATCAGCTTCGCGAGATCGGGCGACACGAGCGCCGCCGCGAGTTCCTCGGCGCGGGTCTCGCCCTTCGCCTCATGCAGATATTTCGCGTAAGCCGCCGACAGATCGATGACCGAATTGTCCTTGAGCACACCGACGCGCTTCTCGAGGCCGTAAACCACGATCTTCATGCATCCTCCCTTGCCGGCTTTGCGCCGGTCCCGCGCGAAGTCTAGTTCATTTCTTAGGCAATACCAGATCGGGCGGCAGCTTCGGCGGCGCGAGAACCGGCTGGAATTCCGGAATCTTGCCGATCACCACCGGCTGGACCTTGCCCTCGACCTCGCGGATCTGAACGATGTAGCGCGGCTCGACCGGATTGTGGTGCTCATCGAAATGGAACGGGCCGCCCGGTGTCGTGATGTGCGCGTCGCGGAACGCCGCAAGCAGCGCCTCGGTATCGCTCGTCTTGCCTCCGGTTTTCGTAAGCGCCTGATCGAGCACTGCCGCGGCGACATAGCCGCCCATGCCCGGCCAGGACGGACGCTGCTCGGGCGGGAACATCGCCTCCCATTCCTTGACGAAGGCTTTGTTCTCGGGCGTGTCGATGGTCGAGAAATAGGTCGCCGCGCCAACGAAGCCGAGCGCCGCCTTCCCTTCTGCCGGCAGCAGCGTCTCGTCGACGGCGGAGGTATAGCCGTAAATCGGGGTCTTCACGTCATAGCCGGCGATCTGCTGCATGAAGCGGATCGCGTCGGAACCGCTGAGGAAGCAGATGATGACATCGGCATCGGACGAGAGCTGCGAGATGAAGGGCGCGTAATCGGCATTGCCGAGACGCGGCATCAGCTTCTGCACCACTGTGCCGCCGGCTGCTTCAAAGCCCTGCTGGAAATACTTCACCGCGTTCTGGCCGGCGATGTAGTTCGAGGCGAGCAGGATCGCCTTCTTGTAGCCCGCCTTGCCCGGCAGGTAGCCGATGAGATAGGCGTCCTCATTGCCGGCAAAAGACGTGCGGAACATGTAATGATCGTCGATCACCTCATCGGTGGTCGATTGGATGAGCGTCGGCATCTTGTTTTCGACGATCACAGGCCGCAGCGCCGCGCCGGTCGCCGAATTGATCGGCCCGAACAGCACATC
>DATMZZ010000035.1:0-2445 GCA_035573175.1 Allostellaceae bacterium | reverse complement strand
GATCGAGATGGTAGTCCACCAGGAATCCATGCGGCACCGCCCCGGCCTCGATCGCTTTCAGCGCGCCGGCCAGATCCGGCGCCTCGATCACACGACAGCCCCACCCGCGCAGTAGCGTCTCCATGCCATCGCGCACCGCCGGCTCGTTGTCGATACACAGCGCAGTGATGCCGGCGAGCTGGCCGGGATCGTTCCACGCCTGGTCGCGGGCCGGCAAAGCCACCGGCATATCGGTCGAGCGCGGTACCACGACCGAGAATCGCGAGCCGCGCCCGACGATCGACGTGACCTTTACCGGCGCATCCAGCACGCGCGCGACGCGTTCGACGATCGATAGCCCGAGCCCGAGGCCGCGCGCGATCCGCGCCCCCTGATCCAGGCGGTGGAATTCGACGAAGATGTTGCGCTGCTGCGATTCCGGTATGCCGACGCCGGTGTCGTAGACTTCGATGCGCAATTCCTCGCCGCGTCGCCGACAACCGACGAGCACCCGGCCGCGCGGCGTGTATTTGACGGCATTGGAGACGAGGTTCTGGATGAGACGGCGCAGCAGGCGGCGGTCGGAACGCACCACGCAACTGCACGGCACGAAAGCGAGATCGAGCCCTTTCGCGCCGGCAAGCGGAGCGAATTCCAGCGCGATCTGGCGCATCAATTCATCGATACGGAAGCTCGCGAAATCCGGCCGCATCGCGCCAGTATCGAGCCGCGAGATGTCGAGCAGCGCGCCGAAGATTTCCTCCACCGCCTCCAGCGAGGCGTCGATGTTGCCGACCAGCTGCCGGTCCTCGCCGCCGCCGCGCTCGACCAGGCTGGTGACATAAAGCCGCGCCGCGTTGAGCGGCTGTAGAATGTCGTGGCTTGCAGCGGCCAAAAACTTGGTTTTGGAGATGTTGGCGGCGTCGGCTTCGCCTTTGGCGCGGGCGAGCGCGACGTTGAGTTGGGTAAGCTCTTCGGTGCGTTCATGAACGCGCCGTTCCAGCGTTTCGTTGGCGCGCTCCAGAGCTTCCGCCGACGCAACGCTCGCCGTGATGTCGGTAAAAGTGGTGACGATGCCGCCATCCGGCATGCGATTGGCCCGCACCTCGATGACGAGGTCCGGCCCGGCGAAGCGTTCGAGAAACGGCTCTCTACCGGAGATGTAGCGCTCGATCTGCTGGTGCAGGAATTCATCTGCGCGCTCAGAAGCGATCCCGCTGCGACGCACGTTGAAGCGCAGAATCTCGGCGAGCTCGACGCCGAGGCGGATCAAGCTCGGTGGCAGGTTCAGGATTTCGCCGAACTGCCGATTCCAGCAGACGAGTTGGAGATGCTTGTCGAATACCGCGATGCCCTGGCGCACGTGGTCGAGCGCGGTTTGCAGAATTTCGCGGTTATACTGGATCGCAGCATTGGCGTCGTCGAGCAGCTTCAGCGCGGCCTTGGTTGAGACGGTGCGCTTGCGCAGTAGCAGTGACAGCACCAGTCGCGAGGAGGCGGCGCCGATGGCGGAAGCGAGATTATGCTCGGCATAACGGATAAGACGGAAGTCGGCCTCGTCCTTGGGCTCAAGGCTGATGCGGTGCGCCTCGGCGAAGCTATCGAAGTCGTGACGCGTGCGCTCTTCGCCGAGATAGCGCGCGACCGTGGTGGTCAGTTCTTCCACGGTTACCGCAGAGCGCCAGAGGCGGAAGCTCGGCGCAATCGGCACGAATTCGGACGGCACGAAGAGGTTCGCCTGCAAGCGCTCGATCGGCGAAGGCTCGCGCCGCAGCGAGAATCCGATATAGGCGAGAATGTTGATGGTAAGGCTCCACATGACGCCATGCACCAGCGGCGGCATATCGAGTCCGAGAAGGTGTTGCGGGCGCAGCATCGCAATGCCCCAAGGCCCATCGGTGAGGATGTGCTGTCCCACGAACCCGATATCGGCAAAGCTCGGCAGCAAAAGCGTGTAGGTCCAGACCAAAATGCCCGCGATGATGCCCGCGATGGCGCCGTCGGCTGTCGCGCGCCGCCATATAAGGCCACCGAAGAAAGCCGGCGCCAGTTGCGTGATCGCCGCGAAGGACAATAGGCCGATGGCGGCAAGCTGCGCATCCCCGGCGGAGCGGTAATACATGTAGGCGAGTGCCACGATGACAAAGATCGCGAGCCTACGGATCATCAGCAGCAGCGAGCCGACGTTTTCGCGGCGCGCAATCAGTCCTTCGCGCCGTTGCAGCACAAAGGGCATAACGATGTCGTTCGACACCATGATCGAGAGGGCAACCGATTCCACGATGACCATCGCGGTCGCTGCCGACAGGCCCCCGACGAAAGCGATCACGGTGAAAAGGCTGGATCCAGCCTGAAGCGGCAGCGACAACACGAACATGTCGCCGTCGACGGAGTTTCCAAAGGTCAACAAGCCGGCGGCGGCGATCGGCACGACGAAAAGATTGATCAGCAAGAGATACAGCGGGA
>DATMZZ010000034.1:0-7393 GCA_035573175.1 Allostellaceae bacterium | reverse complement strand
ATCGCGACCGGCATCGGGTTCCTGCTGGTGCATGAGCTCTGGCCGCTGGTCGTCATCGCCTTCATCGGCACGATCAACCCGTCGCCCGCCGATGTCAGCGTCTTCTATCCGCTCGAGCAATCGCTGCTCGCCGAGACCGTGCCGGCGAAAAGCCGTACCGCGACTTTCGCCGGCTATGCGCTGATCGGCTCGCTGGTCGCCGCGCTCGGTGCGCTCGCCGCCGGTTTGCCGGGCCTGCTGCAGACGAGCTTCCACGTCGATCTGCTGATGGCGCTGCAATCGATGTTCGCGCTCTACACCGTGCTTGGCCTTATCACCTATTACCTTTATCGCCGCCTGCCGATGCGTCTCGACAATCGCGATCAGCGGCCGTCGACCGCGCTCGGTCCTTCCAAGCGCCTCGTTTTCACGCTGGCGGCTTTGTTCAGCCTCGACTCCTTCGGCGGCGGGCTCATCGTGCAATCGCTACTGGCGCTGTGGCTCTTTCGCCGCTTCGGCCTCTCGCTCGAGACCGCGGGCGCGATCTTCTTCTGGAGCGGAATCTGCACAGCTCTCTCCTACATCGTCGCGGCGAAGCTCTCGCGCAAGATCGGCCTGGTGAACACGATGGTGTTTAGCCATCTGCCGGCCAATCTCTGCGTCATCGCGCTGGCTTTCGCGCCCAATCTCACCATCGCCGTCGTGCTGCTGCTGATTCGCGCGGCGTTGTCGCAGATGGATGTGCCGACGCGCGGTTCTTACGTGATGGCGGTGGTGACGCCGCCCGAGCGCGCCGCTGCTGCGAGCATCACCGCCTTGCCGCGCAGCCTCGCATCATCGCTGGCGCCCTTGCTCGGCGGCTGGCTCTTCGCGCTTTCGCCCTTCGCCTGGCCGCTGGTCATCGCCGGCGCGCTCAAGGCGATCTACGACATCCTGCTGCTGATTCTGTTCCAAAGCCACAAGCCGCCGGAAGAGCAGCCCGCTCCCGCTACGGCCAACTGATCTCAGGCGGCAGCGACATCAGGATTGCCGCAACCTTCACTTTCGCCGCAACGCATGTTCCATGAAGGCGCGCAGAACAGCGTTCATGCGGCTTTGATAGCCCGGTCCGCTGCCGCGGAAAAATTCCAGCACGTCGGGATCGATGCGGATGCTGATCGGCACCTTTGCGGCCGGAGGTATAGCCATCGCCTTATCGAACCAGTCGTCAAAAATCGGCGGCGCGTCCGGATCGGTACGCGCATCTCTCTCGATATCCGCATCCGTCGTGGCGCGCACACGCTTCAGATCAGTCCTGTGCGGAAGCCGGCCCTTCTTCCCCTTCAGGGAAACTCTGACGATATCTCTTTCTTTGACTGTCATGGGCCCTTGAAAGATTTCGATCGCCCAAGCGAAATCGATGCCCCGACGCGATATTTCGGTCGTTCTTGTCGGGATCCCACTCGAATTCCATTCCCGATCTCTAAGATTCGTATATACATTCCGTAACACGAATTGTCAATACAGACAGACGGGGTCAGGGCCAACTGACCTCGGGCGGCAGTGACATCAGGATCGCTTCGACATTGCCGCCGGTCTTGAGGCCGAACAGCGTGCCGCGGTCATAGATCAAATTGAACTCGACATAGCGGCCGCGGCGCTGGAGCTGATAGCGGCGCTGTTCGTCGGTCCAGCTTTTGCGGAAATGACGCCGCACGAGCTGCGGATAGATCGCGAGGAACGCTTCGCCGACATCGCGCGTGAACGCGAAATCGGCGTTCCAGTCGCCGCTATCGACATAGTCGTAGAAGATGCCGCCGACGCCGCGCGCCTCGTTGCGGTGCTTGATGAAGAAGTACTCGTCGCACCATTTCTTGAAGCGCGCGTAGTAATCGGCGCCGTGCTTGTCGCACGCGGCCTGGAGCGCGGCATGGAAATCGCGTGTGTCGGCCTCGTCGGGATAGATCGGCGTCAGATCGCTGCCGCCGCCGAACCAGCTCTTCGTCGTGACGATGTGGCGCGTGTTCATATGCACCGCCGGCACCAGCGGCGAGCGCGGATGAATGACGAGCGAGATGCCGCTCGCCCAGAAGCGTGGATCGTCTTCGGCGCCGGGGATCTGCTTCCTAAATTCCGGGCTGAACTCGCCCCAGACGGTCGAGACATTGACGCCGGCCTTCTCGAAGACGCGGCCTTTGAGGATCGCCATCGTGCCGCCGCCGCCACCGTCGCGGTCCCAGTTCTTTCGCGCGAAACGCTGCTTGGCGCCGGGATCGAATTCGTCCTCGATCGCTTCGAGCGCGGCGCAGATGCGACCGCGCAGCGTCTCGAACCATGCCCCCACCTGTGTCTTTTGGGCCTGCGCTTTTTGCTCTTCGCTGCTCACGCTTGCTCCCCAGGATGCTCCACCGGCAGAAGCCCTGTCTGCCGCAACGCCTCGCCCAATACCATGGAAGCGGCGAGCGCGACATTGATCGAGCGTAGGCCGGGCCGCATCGGGAGGCGCACGCGCGCATCGGCGGCGGCATGCACCTCCGCCGGCACGCCGGCGCTCTCGCGGCCGAAGAGCAGCGTGTCGTCCGCGGCGAAGGCGAAGCGGTGATAGGATACCGTGCCTTGCGTCGTCAGCAGGATGAGCCGGCCTTTCGGCACGGCGCGGAATGCGCTCCAGGAGCGATGCAGCCTCAGCTCGACTTGATCGAGATAATCCATGCCGGCGCGCTTCAGATGGCGATCGTGCCAGATGAAGCCGAACGGCTCGATGAGATCCGCCGCGATTCCGAGACACGCACAGAGGCGTAAAATCGCGCCGGTGTTTTGCGGAATATCGGGCTCATAAAGCGCGAGCCGCATCGTCTGGAATTCCCTCACATTTGTGCGGCAGGATGTCGCATAGAAGCTTCCGCTCAACAGTATAGCTTCCCGCGCGGGTCGCAACTTTTCGCGAGCGCGATCTCGGCTCCCGCATTCAGCGGCGGTCCCGGAAAAATAAGAGAGGAATTCATGGCGGATACCGCGCAACCCGGTCCTATGGCAGCGCATGGTCACGAGGGCGGGACGCGGCGCGATTTCCTCTCGATCGCCGCGACGGCGGTCGCCGGTGTCGGCGCCGCTTGTGCCGTTTGGCCGCTGATCTCGAGCATGAATCCGGCGCGCGACACGCTTGCCGCGGGCGCGCCGATCGATGTCGATATCTCGAAGATCCAGCCCGGCCAGCAGATCATCGTGCTGTGGCGCAGCCGGCCGATCTATATCGTCAATCGTACGAAGGCGATGCAGGATATCATCAAGGCCGACAAGGACGCCGGCTCGCTGCGCGATCCCAACTCGAACGCCAATCAGCAACCACCTTACGCGAAGAACATCTTCCGCTCGGTGAAGCCTGAATTCCTCGTGCTGGTCGGCATCTGCACGCATCTCGGTTGCTTGCCCGAGTTCACGCCCCAGGCGGGCGGCAGCCTCGGACCGTCATGGCAAGGCGGCTACTTCTGTCCGTGCCACGGCTCGAAATACGATCTCTCGGGCCGCGTGTTCCAGAACGTGCCGGCGCCGTACAACCTTCCCGTGCCGCCCTACCACTTCATCAGCGACACGCAGATCCGGGTCGGCGAGAATCCGTCCGACTCGACTTTCGACTTCAACTCGATCGAGCAGATTTAAGGACGCGTTGTCATGGCCGCGCCGCAATCACAAAACGCACTCGTGCGCTGGATCGACCGTCGCCTGCCGGTCTTTACCTTCATCAATCACGAGCTCAACGAATATCCGACGCCGAAGAATTTGAGCTATTGGTGGAACTTCGGCTCCCTCGCCGGGATCATGCTGGTGATCATGATGGCGACGGGCATCTTCCTGGCGATGGAGTACACGCCCAACGTCAACCTGGCCTTCGATTCGGTCGAGCGCATCATGCGCGACGTGAATTGGGGCTGGCTGATCCGTTACATCCATATGAACGGCGCGTCGTTTTTCTTCATCGTCGTCTACATCCACATCTTCCGCGGCCTCTATTACGGCTCATACAAAGAGCCGCGCGAGCTGTTGTGGATCCTCGGCGTGATCATCCTGCTTTGCATGATGGCGACGGCTTTCATGGGCTACGTCCTGCCCTGGGGGCAGATGAGCTACTGGGGTGCGACCGTCATCACCAATCTTTTCGGCGCGATACCGGTCGTCGGCAACGACATCGTGACCTGGCTCTGGGGCGGCTTCGCCGTCGACAATCCGACGCTCAACCGCTTCTACGCGCTGCATTACCTGATGCCGTTCGTGATCCTCGGCGTCGTCGGCCTGCACATCATGGCGCTGCACACGAACGGGTCGAACAACCCGCTCGGCATCGACCGCAAGGGCCCGCAGGACAGCATCCCCTTCCATCCCTACTACACGATCAAGGACAGCTTCGGCCTTGGCGTGTTCCTGATCATCTTCTGCATCTTCGTCTTCTATTTCCCGAACGCGCTCGGCGATCCGCAAAACTATATCCGCGCCAATCCGCTGCAGACGCCGCCGGAGATCGTGCCGGAATGGTACTTCCTGCCGTTCTACGCGATGCTGCGCTCGGTGCCGGACATCCTCTTCATCAAGGCGAAGCTCGCGGGCGTCTTGACGATGTTCGGCTCGATCTTCCTGCTCTTCATTCTGCCCTGGCTCGACACCTCGCCGGTCCGCAGCGCGCGCTTCCGCCCGGTCTATAAGTGGTGGTTCTGGCTGCTGGTCATCGATGTCTTCGCGCTCGGCGCGGTCGGCGCGCATCGGCCGGAAGGCTGGTGGATCGTCATCGGCCGCTTCGGCACGCTCTACTACTACATCCACTTCCTGATTGTGTTCCCGCTGCTCGGCATCTTCGAACGGCCGTTGCCGTTGCCGACCAGCATTAGTGCCGCGGTCACTAAAGGCGGCGGCAAGCTCGCCGGTGCGTCGGCGCCGATGGAGAAGCCATAATGCGCCGCCTCGCGCCTACCCTTATCAAAGGGGCCCTTATCGGAGCGGGTCTTCTGCTCGCTCCCATTGTCGCCCAGGCTCAGGAAGAGACGCCGTTGCCGCGGACGAGCTGGTCCTTCGACGGGCCGTTCGGCACCTACGATCGCGCCGCGGTGCAGCGCGGTTTCCAGGTCTATCAAAGCGTCTGCTCCAATTGCCATTCGCTGAACCTCGTCACTTATGACGATCTCGGTCCGAACGGGCCAGGCGGCGGCATCGGCTACAGCGAAGACCAGGTGAAGGGCATCGCCGCCGAGAAGGAAGTCACCGACGGCCCGAACGACCAGGGCGAGATGTTCCAGCGCCCGGCGCGGCCGTCCGATCATTTCGTGCCGCCTTTCCCCAACGATCAGGCGAATCGCGCGGCGCATAACGGCGCGCTGCCGCCCGATCTCTCGCTCATCGTGAAAGAGCGGGCCGCGGGTCTCGGCGCGCTGCCGTGGTCGGCGAGCGGCGCTGACTATGTCTACGACATCCTCACCGGCTTCAAGAATCCGCCGCCGAACGAGAAGCTGCCGGACAACAGCTATTACAACGAGTATTTCCCCGGCCATCATATCGCGATGCCGCCGCCGCTCGCGGACGACACCGTCAGTTACAGCGACGGCACCAAGGCGACGACGGCGCAGGAAGCGCATGACGTCGTGACCTTCCTGACCTGGGCGGCCGAGCCGACGATGGAAGACCGCAAGCGCAACGGCGCCAAGGTCTTGATCTTCCTGGTCGTGCTGACCGGCCTGCTCTACGCCGCCAAGCGCAAGATCTGGGCGGACGTCCACTAAGCTTCATCGCGTCGCGAAGAACGACAAAGCGATCCAGGGTACACCCTGGATCGCTTTTTGCTTTTTAGCCCCAACCCTCAATCGTCATGCCCGCGAAAGCGGGCATCCAGGGATACGTCTCGGTGGTAGCTCTGGATTCCCGCTTTCGCGGGAATGACGATGCAAATTACGCGGCAGCACTCTAACGGCTCCCGGCCTAATCCTTCAAATACCGTCCGAAGAACGCGGTCACCTGCTGGATCGCATCGTTCCATGCGGCTTGATTGCCGCCGGTGGTCGCGCCGCGCCCGTCCGCAGCATTGACGTTGCGGCGCTCGGCGACATAGCGCTCCGGCGCGTTGCTATCGAAAGAATGATCGGCGCCGGGATAGATTTTTATCGTCACCGGATAGCCGGCGGCTTGCGCGCGCTCGGCCAGCACGCGGCAATGCTCGGCCGGCGTCCAATCGTCCTTCTCGCCGACAAGAATCAGCAGCGGCACGACCGGCCGATAGGTGCCGATGAAGTCGACGACCTTGCCGTGATCGCCGGATTCGCGCCGTATCGTCCAATTGCCAAAACGCGCGGCGCAGCCGGGATAGAGCGCGATCGCGGCGGCGAAGCCGTGCGTTTTGTCTTGCGCCAGCGGCGCGGTCGCCGCGACCGGCATGGTGTCCACGACCAGCGTCGTGGCGCCACCATGCGAGCCGCCCATGACGCCGATATGCGCGCCATCGACAAAGGGCTGCCGGTGCAGATAGGCGAGGGTGGCGAAAGCATCGTAGGCCCGCGGCAGCGGATTGACCTTGGCCGTCGCATTGCCTGACGGCGCGGTGCAGACGCCCTGCGGGAAGCCGCGCGGCGTGAAGCTGTCCGGCATCGCGACGACATAGCCCTGCGTCGCGAGGAACTGCGCCCAGCGCGCCGGCGCGCCGCTCGAGCGCGGACCGAGGCCGCTGCAATCATGCAGGATGACGATCGCGGGGAAGGGGCCGTCGCCCTCGGGCTTATAGAGTTCGGTCGGCACGTCCTGCGGCACGCCGTCGGTGGTGCTCGGCACGGTGACGGAAGCATGCGTATAGGCCACCAACGCCCGCGCTTCCGGCGCTGCGACGGCGCCGAGCAGAGCGGCCAAAGCGATGGCCCCGAGCCTCATAGCGGCCTCATAGCGCGCCCATTCTTCCATGCCGCCCCGGATCGCGACAATGGGTCGGCGACAATTCCTGTTGCCGCTGTCATCGCCGCCTTCCACACTGGTGGCCATGACAAGCAGCGACGCAATCATCGGCATTATCGGCGGCAGCGGGCTTTATCAGATCGAGGGCATTACCGACGTCGAATGGCGGCATGTCTGGTCGCCTTTCGGCGAGCCTTCGGACGAGTTGTGTTTCGGCAGGCTCGGCGATACGCAGGTGGTGTTCCTGCCGCGCCATGGGCGCGGTCATAAGATCCCGCCAACCGAGATCAATTTCCGCGCCAATATCGACGCGCTGAAGCGCTCGGGCGTCACCGATCTGATCTCGCTCTCCGCGGTCGGCAGCCTCAATATCGATCTGCCGCCCGGCACTTTCGTGCTGGTCGATCAATTCATCGATCGCACCTTCGCGCGGCATAAGAGCTTCTTCGGCAAGGGCTGCGTCGCGCATGTGTCGATGGCGCATCCGGTCTGCCACCGGCTCGGCGAGCATCTC
>DATMZZ010000033.1:0-8589 GCA_035573175.1 Allostellaceae bacterium | reverse complement strand
CGCCGATATCGAGGAAGCCTGTCTCGAGCGCGCGGCGGGGCTCGATCTCGCACTCGATTTCCGCCAATCCAATCACGAAGGCCAGCTTATCGATTGGATCCAGGAGGCGCGCGAGAGTGCCGACGGCATCATCATCAATGCCGGTGCCTATACGCACACCTCGATCGCGATCCTCGATGCGCTGCGCGCTTGCGAGCTGCCGATCATCGAGGTGCATCTCTCGAACATCTTCGCGCGCGAGCCTTATCGCCACCATTCCTATATCAGCAGCGTCGCGCGCGGCGTGATCTGCGGCTTCGGCGCGCAAAGCTACATCCTCGCCCTCGACGCAATCGCTTACGTGCTCGAAGCCGCTTCCGGCGAAGAGTAGACGAGGTCAGCGCCCGCCCTTCCGGCGCGGCGCTGTGATGGCGATCCTTTCACCGCCGCCACCAGAGACTTTGCTGCGGCGACGGCCTGTGTCATCGGAAGCGGGCATCTCGATATCAAGCGGGGCCTTCGCATTCTCATGCGAAGCGCCAGGTCCGCCTTGGCACAGGCGGGGCGTGTGTTTTCGTTGAAGTCGACATTGATCAGCGATGCCGAGTCATCGGCATGCGCGCGGTTTTAAAACCCGCTGGATTGTCTATAGTCCCGCCGTGACATGACGGGTGGACTGACAAGGTCTCATGGCGGCTAAAAACGACTGGAAGATCGAAAGCGAGCTGGTGCGCACCTTGGCAGCACTGCTCGATGAAACGGGGCTAAGCGAGATCGAATATGCTGTCGGCGAGCGGCGCATTCGTGTCGCGCGCAATGGCGGTGGCGCGGCCGTGACGATGGTCGCCGCGCCGGCGATGCCAGCCACCGCCGGCACTGCGCCGGTGGCCGTGGTCGTGGCCGAGCCCGCGGGCGCGGTCAAATCGCCGATGGTCGGCACCGCCTATCTCGGTCCGCAGCCGGGCGCGTCGCCGTTCATTGCCGTCGGCGACACAGTACGCGAAGGCCAGACTATGTTCATCATCGAGGCGATGAAGGTGATGAACCAGATTCCGGCGCCGCGCGCCGGCCGGGTCACGCAAATTCTCGTCGCCGACGCGACGCCGGTCGAGTTCGGCCAGATCCTCGCCGTCCTCGAATAGAGCGCGCGCGAGCGATGTTTGAGAAAGTGCTCATCGCCAATCGCGGCGAGATCGCGCTCCGCATTCACCGCGCCTGCCGGGAGATGGGCATCCGCACGGTCGCCGTACATTCGACCGCCGACAACAACGCCATGCATGTGCGGCTCGCCGATGAAAGCGTCTGCATCGGCCCGCCGCCGGCGCGCGAGAGCTATCTCAACATCCCGGCGATCCTCTCCGCCGCGGCGATCACCGGCGCCGATGCGATCCATCCTGGCGTCGGCTTCCTCTCAGAGAATGCAAATTTCGCCGCGATGGTCGAAGAGCACGGCTACACCTTCATCGGCCCTTCGCCCGAGCACATTCTGCTCATGGGCAACAAGGTCTCGGCGAAACGCGCGGCGAAAGAGCACGGCATCCCGGTCGTGCCCGGCTCGGAATCGATCGAAGATCTGGAACTCGCCAAAGATGTCGCCGCGCAAATCGGCTATCCGGTTCTGATCAAGGCAGCGGGCGGCGGCGGCGGACGCGGTATGCGCGTCGCGCGCGACGCCGCGATGCTTGCCGAATTCGTGCCGATGGCGCAGGCCGAGGCGCAGGCTTTCTTCGGCAACCCTTCGGTTTTCCTCGAGCGCTATTTCGACCGCCCGCGCCATATCGAGATGCAGATCCTCGCCGACGGTCAGGGCAATGTCATCCACCTCGGCGAGCGCGATTGCTCGTTGCAGCGCAGCCATCAGAAGGTGCTCGAAGAAACGCCCTCGCCCGCGCTCAACGCCGAAGAACGCGCGAAGCTCTCTTCCATCGCAACGAACGCGATGCGCGGCCTCGGCTATCGCAGCGCCGGCACGCTCGAATTTCTCTATCAGGACGGCCAGTTCTTCTTCATCGAGATGAACACGCGGCTCCAGGTCGAGCATCCGATCTCGGAAGAGATCAGCGGCGTCGATATCGTGCGCGAGCAGATCCGCATCGCCGCCGGCATGACCTTGGGCTATCGCCAGGAGGACATCGAGCTCTCCGGCCATGCCATCGAATGCCGCATCAACGCCGAGCATCCGGAGACCTTCCGCCCCTCGCCCGGCACGATCACGAGCTATCACGCGCCCGGCGGTCTCGGCGTGCGCGTCGACAGCGCGATCTATCAGGGCTATGCGGTGCCACCGAATTACGACAGCCTCATCGCCAAGCTTGTCGTTCACGGCCGCACGCGCAATGAATGTTTGATGCGGGTGAAGCGCGCACTCGAGGAATTCGTCATCGCCGGCATCGAGACGACGATCCCGATGCATCAGATGCTGGTCGGCACGCCCGGCTTCATCAACGGCGATTACGACATCCACTGGCTCGAGCGGCTGATCGGGCGCGAATAAGAAGGCTTTCGTCATTGCGAGCGCAGCGAAGCAATCCAGTTCTCCTCGGCGGCTCTGGATTGCTTCGTCGCGCTGCGCGCTCCTCGCAATGACGATGTAGGCAAATGACGGTTGGATTGACCCCCGAGCTTCTCCTCCGCGCTTATGCCGCGGGAATCTTTCCGATGGCGGAATCGGCGGACGATCCCGAGCTCTATTGGGTCGATCCGGTGCAGCGCGGCATCCTGCCGCTCGACAAATTCCATTTGCCGCGCCGCCTCGCCCGCACCGTCCGCTCCGAGCGTTTCAACATCGAATGCGATCGCAATTTCGGTGCCGTGATGCGCGGCTGCGCCGAGCCCACGGCGGAACGCCCGCAAACCTGGATCAATGACGAGATCATCGCGATCTACAGCGCGCTGCACGCGAACGGCCATGCTCATAGCGTCGAGGCCTATAACGGCGACGAACTCGTCGGCGGGCTTTATGGCGTCTCGCTCGGCGGCGTGTTCTTCGGCGAGAGCATGTTCAGCCGCGTCACCGATGCGAGCAAGGTCGCGCTCGTGCACCTCGTCGCGCGCCTCCTACGTGGCGGCTATCGCCTGCTCGACACGCAATTCGTTACCGGGCATCTGCAGCGCTTCGGCGCGATCGAGATATCGCGTGCGCGCTATCGCCATCTTCTCGCCGGGGCGCTGAAGACGCGCGCTTATTTTCCGGTTGAAGGGCTGGACGGCGCCGAGGCCGTCTCGGTTTTACAGTCGAGCACGTTGATATCGTAGATCGGATCCTCGAGCGCCGAGATCGCCGGGCTCGAGGCGAACATCCATCCCGAGAAGACGCGCTTCGATTCGACGCCATGGGCGTCGCCCGGCCGCACCTCGTCGATGATCAGGAAGGCGGCGGTATTCGGCTCTTCCTCCGGCGGCTTCTTGACGCAAGCGCGCACGGTGATGGTCAGCGTGCCGAACCGCACGCTCTGATCGATCGGCGCATCGAATTTCGAAACACGCGCCGTCGTCTTGTCGAGCCCTTGCAGCACGGCGATCGTGTTAGCATGCGCAGCGAGCGGCGCGATGATAAACGCGCTTGCGATTGCCAAGCGTTGCAAGAGCAACCAGCGCCCTTCGACAAGCTCAGGGTGAGGAACATCTCGTGGGGCATCCCCTATTGGAAGATGCCATCCTAAAATTTTCCTCACCCTGAGCTTGTCGAAGGGCGCAGGATGAGAATGCAACATCAAGATTTGGCTTTCTTGTACGGATTGACGAGATCGCGTGCGATCGTCTCGATCACCTGGCGAAACTGATTCTCATCGCAGCCCATCAGCACCGCATCTTCGAGTGCTTCCTGGGCGAGCTCGTAGATCTCGGCGAGATTCTCGTTGAGCACTTTGATCTTCTCGACGCAGGAGACTTTTTCGCCTTCGGGCGTGAGCCAAACCGGGAGATCGGGCTTCTTGTCGCTCATGCTCTCTATCTAAGGATGCTCCGGCGCCGCGCCACCGCCACTCGGGCTCTTCGCGCCACCCGGGTTCTGCGCCTGATTGTAGATCACCTGGCCGATGAGATTCTCGAGGCTCATCTGTGCCTGGGTATGGGTGATCGTGCCGCCCGCTGGAATGAGTTCATCCTCGTTGCCCGGCTCGATCGAGATGAAATTGTCGCCGAGCAGCCCCGAGGACGTGATCTGCGCGACGGAATCGGTCGAGAGCTTGATCGAGGGATCGATGCTCATCTGCACGACCGCCTGGAAGGTCTTGGGATCGAGCGTCTCGTTGGTGATCGAGCCGACCTTGATGCCGCTGATGCGGACATCGCCGCCATTCTTGAGCCCCCCGGCGTTGCTGAATTTCGCCATCACCTGATAGCCGCGCACCGACGAGACCTGACTCGTCGTGTAGGCAAAGAACAGGAACAAGGCGGCGACCACCAGCACCAAGGCGCCCATCACCGTTTCGACGGCATTGCGGCTCATGTTCAGCGGCTCTCCTTGGGTCGATCCGTTACTCGGGCTTCCAGGCTTCGTAATCGCCCGTCGTCGGCGCGCGATGGCCGCCGCGCACCAGCGAGCCCGGCGGGCGGTAAGCGTCGGGGGTGCCCGTCAGATTCGGCTGATGCGGCTTCTGCCAGGTATATTTCAGCTTGCCGCCATCGGTCGGGATCTCGTTGACCGTGTGATGCAGCCAGGCATGCCATTCCGGCGGCACGCGCGAGCTTTCGGGCTCGCCGTTATAGATCACCCAGCGTTTCTCGCGGCTGAAGCGGCCGCCGCCGCGTTCCAGCGTCCGCTTCGACTTGTCGCGGTAGTAGCGGTTGCCGAAAACGTCGGTGCCGACCAGTTCGCCGCGGAACCAGGTCATGATGCGCGTGCCGATGGTCATTCGCTTACTCGGCCGCGCCGATGCGCACGTCCATCGCGCCGATCTTCTCGATCTCGCAATGCATGACGTCGCCCGGCTTCACCTGGCTGACGCCCGAGCAGGTGCCGGTCATGATGATGTCGCCGGGGAGCAGCGTGTAATACTCCGAACCGAACTGGATCTGGCGCTTCAGATCCATGATCATGTTCTTGGTGTTCGACTTCTGCTTAATCTCGCCATTCACCGCGAGCGAGAATTCGAGATTCTGCGGATCGGCGATCTCGTCCGCCGTGACCATCCACGGGCCGGCGACGCCGTAGGTGTCGACCGATTTACGCATCGACCGATCCTGCGAGCCGCGCACCACCATATCGAGCGCGATGCAATAGCCGGCGACGTAGTTGAGCGCGTCCTCGAGTTTGATGTTCGAGGCCGGCTTGCCG
Source organism: Allostellaceae bacterium (assembly GCA_035573175.1). Lineage (GTDB taxonomy): Bacteria > Pseudomonadota > Alphaproteobacteria > ATCC43930 > CGMCC-115725 > CAIKMD01. Next base: position 3,332 of record DATMZZ010000033.1, on the reverse strand, counting down.
ATGATGACGCCCAACTCCATCTCGTGATCGGTGCGGCGTTGCGGGAAGCGCAGCTTCACCACCTCGCCCGCGCCGATGAGGCAGCTATTGGCTTTGAGGAAGAGACCCTGATCGTCGATATTCGTCGAGGGCCGCTTCATCGTAAATACGTCGCGCTGTTTGTCGGCTTCCGCGATGTGATCAGCATAATTGGTCGGCGTGCCGATGACCTTCGACGGCGACGCGACGGGCGAAAGGAATTTCACCTCGCTGATCGGCGTGCCGCTGCCGGTCGCCGCGGCCTCGATCACGGGCCGCAGTTCGGCGAGATGGACGAGCAGCGGGTCGCCGTTCCGCGCCATCGGATAGGCCGGCTTCGGCAGCTTCTCGAGCGCCTTCGACGCGTCATAAACCCGGTCCCCCTTGACCAATCCGAGACGATTGTCGTTGTACCAGCAAATCCGCATCGACCTTCTCCTATTGCCGCTGCCCTGAAAACGGGGCGCAGCCTACAACGCCGATCCGTTAGGGTGAAGCGCCGACCAAGCTAAACTGCGTTGCTTGAATCGCCGCATCAGGCGCGATATCCCAAACCGCAGCAGAGGTAACAGATGCGCCTACTCCTCCTAGCGATGTGGGTGGGCTGGCTCGCCTATTGGGCCATCGCGGCACGCGGCGCGAAAGCCACGCAATGGCGCGAGCCGCTGCGCGCCAATTGGCTGCACTACACGCTCGCCTGGATCGGCACCATCGTGCTGCTGGCGCCGCGCGCCACGCCCGCGATTCTGGCGGAGCCTTTCCTGCCGCCGACCATGATTGGCGCCGTGCTCGGCGTTCTCCTTACCGCGCTCGGTCTCGGAATCGCGATCGCGGCGCGAATCACGCTCGCCGGGAATTGGAGCGCTGCGGTCGAGATCAAAGAAGGCCACGCTCTGATCCGCAGCGGGCCTTATCGCTATGTCCGCCACCCGATCTATTCGGGACTTCTGCTCGCTGTGCTGGGCAGCGCAATTGCCATCGACCGCTGGAGCGCGCTTTTGGGCTTCGCCCTGATCTTCGCCTCGCTCTGGCTCAAATCCCGTCACGAGGAGCGCCGCCTACGTCAGGTACTGCCGGAATACGGCGCCTATACGCGCGAAACGGCGGCGCTGATTCCGTTCCTATTCTGAAGCACTTACCGTCTCTACCTATGGTATAGACGCATTCGAATTCAGGGAAATCCGAAAACCCGTCAACCCCAATATTTGGTGTTCCGCGCCTTTTTGGCGACAAAATGTTGTTGCAAACGTTTCCTCCGGAGCACAGGATTTTGAGTCCGTACGGCGCGTGGCCACCTACATCTGGTAGGGCCGCGCCGGCAAGAAAATACCAGTTTGGGGGAGTTAGAGCATGCGTATCGAGCGTCGCTTCACCGTCGCCGGCGAGGATCCCTACAAGAGCATTGAGTTCCGACTAGCGACGAGCGAGATACGCAATCCTGATGGTTCGCGGGTCTTCCACCTGCCGGATTGCGAAGTCCCGGCGGAGTGGAGCCAGGTCGCCTGCGACATCCTTGCCCAGAAGTATTTCCGCAAGGCCGGCGTGCCGGCGAAATCCGTCCCTGTCGTGGAAGACGACGTGCCGGATTGGCTGTGGCGCCAAGTTCCCGACGAGGCCGCCCTCGCCAAGCTGCCGGCCGGCCAGCGCCTCGGCTCCGAGAAGAGCGTGAAGCAGGTCTTCCACCGCCTCGCCGGCACCTGGACCTACTGGGGCTGGAAGGGCGGCTATTTCGATAGCGAGGCCGATGCGAAGGCGTTCTACGACGAGACCTGCTTCATGCTCGTGAAGCAGATGGCCTCGCCCAACTCGCCGCAATGGTTCAACACCGGCCTGCATTGGGCCTATGGCATCGACGGCCCGGCGCAGGGTCATCAGTACGTCGACTTCAAGACCGGCGAGCTCAAGGCCTCGACCAGCGCCTATGAGCGGCCGCAGCCGCATGCCTGCTTCATCCAGTCCGTCGCCGACGATCTCGTCAATGAAGGCGGCATCATGAATCTCTGGGTGCGCGAAGCCCGTATCTTCAAATACGGCTCGGGCACCGGCTCCAATTTCTCGAAGCTCCGCGGCGAGAACGAAAAGCTCTCGGGCGGCGGCCGCTCCTCCGGCCTCATGAGCTTCCTCAAGATTGGCGATCGCGCTGCCGGCGCGATCAAATCCGGCGGCACGACCAGGCGCGCCGCCAAGATGGTGACGGTCGACATCGATCATCCTGACATCGAATCGTTTATCGACTGGAAGGTGATCGAGGAGCAGAAGGTCGCGGCGCTCGTTGCCGGATCGAAGCTTGCGCAAAAGCACCTCAATCTGATCATGAAGGCCTGTCACGACGCGCCGGCAGCCCTGGCCGAAGGGCGGTTCGATCCCAAGAAGAACCTCGCTCTGAAGCTCGAGATCAAGGCGGCGCGCCGTGCGCAGCTGCCCGAGAACTACGTGCAGCGCGTCATCCAGTTCGCGCAGCAGGGCTACACTCAGATCGACTTCAAGACCTACGATACCGATTGGGATAGCGACGCTTATCTGACCGTCGCCGGCCAGAATTCGAACAACTCGGTCCGCGTCACCAACGACTTCCTCGAGCGCGTCGAGAAGGATGCCGAATGGCATCTGACCCGCCGCACCGACGGCAAGGTCTCGAAGACGCTGCCGGCGAAGGAGCTCTGGGAAAAGATCGCGCATGCCGCTTGGGCAAGCGCCGATCCGGGTCTGCAATACGACACGACGATCAACGACTGGCATACCTGCCCGGCGTCGGGACGGATCAACGCGTCGAATCCGTGCTCGGAATACATGTTCCTCGACGACACGGCCTGCAATCTCGCAGCCGTCAACCTCCTCGCCTTCCGCACGCCCGACAACGGCTACGACATCGCCGGCTTCGAGCATGCGGTGCGGCTCTGGACCATCGTGCTCGAAATCTCGGTGCTGATGGCGCAATTCCCGTCGCGCGAGATCGCCAAGCTCTCTTACGAGTACCGCACCCTCGGCCTCGGCATCGCCAATCTCGGTGGTCTGTTGATGACCTCGGGCCTGTCCTATGACAGCGATGAAGGCCGCGCTTACGGCGCCGCCCTCACCTCGATCGTCTGCGGCAAGGCCTATGCGACCTCGGCCGAGATGGCGGGCGAACTCGGCGCCTTCCCCGGCTACGAGCCCAATCGCGATCACATGCTGCGCGTCATCCGCAACCATCGCCGCGCGGCGCATGGCGAGAGCAGCGGCTATGAGAAGCTCTCGGTCCTGCCGGTCGCGCTCGACGTCGAGCATTGCCCGATCCCGGCGCTGGTCGAAGCGGCCAAGCATGCCTGGGACGT
>DATMZZ010000032.1:0-3477 GCA_035573175.1 Allostellaceae bacterium | reverse complement strand
CGCGCCGCCGAGCGTACGACGCAGCGCATCGAGCATCTCGAGCAGCGGCGGGGGCACGCGCGCCTCTTCGGGTCGCGGCACGAACTCGATGAGCGTGCCGTCGACATCAAGGAAGAGCGCCGCATCAGAGGCAAGGAGCGGAAGCATCATCCTATCTACAGCGTGCAATTTCGGCGGCAATAAGGCAGGTGGACCCGCCTGCGCCGCCGCAGGATCGTGCTGCGACAGCGAGCGGGGTTGCCTAAAAACCCGCGTGTTTTAGAGTATAAGCGATGGACCGTAACCCGCCGCTTGCCCGCCAAGATCTCTTCCCACCCATCGAGCCCTATGCCAGCGGCATGCTGCGGCTCAACGCCATGCATACGATGTACTGGGAGCAATCGGGCAATCCCGACGGCAAGCCGATCGTCTTCCTGCATGGCGGCCCGGGTGCGGGCTCGACGGCGACGCATCGCCGGTTTTTCGATCCGCAATATTATCGCATCGTCGTTTTCGACCAGCGCGGCGCCGGCCGCTCGACGCCGCTCGGCTCGCTCGACGACAACACGACGCCGCATCTCATCGCCGATCTCGAAGCGCTGCGTCAATTGCTCGGCATCGAGCGCTGGGCGGTGTTCGGCGGCTCCTGGGGCTCGACCTTCGCCCTCGCCTATGCCGAGGCGCATCCCGAGCGCGTCACCGCCCTGGTGCTGCGCGGCATCTTCCTTTGCCGGCAGAGCGAGATCGACTGGTTCCTCTACGGCATGCGCACCGTGTTCCCGGAAGCGTGGCGCAATTTCTCCGGCTATATCCCGGAGGCCGATCGAAAGGATGTTCTGGACGCTTATTACCGCCGGCTGATCGATCCCAATCCTGCCGTACATATGCCGGCCGCGCGCGCCTGGAGCACCTATGAAGGCGCATGCTCGACCCTGCTGCCGAGTCCCGACACGGTCGCGGCTTTCGGCGAGGACCGCATGGCGTTGGGCCTCGCTCGTATCGAGGCGCATTATTTCCGCTACAACGTCTTCAAGCCGCAAGACGACCTCATCGCGCGAATCGACCGCATCCACCGCATTCCGGGGACGATCGTGCAGGGCCGCTACGACATGGTTTGCCCGATCGTCAATGCCGACGAGTTGGCGCGCGCCTGGCCGGCGGCCGAATACATCGTCGTGCCTGATGCCGGACACTCCGCCATGGAACCGGGCATTCGGGTTCAACTCGTCGCCGCAACCGAAAGGCTGAAAGCGCTCCGTTGAGCGACGGCTGACGGGGTGGTACGACGCTTTCGCTTGCCTGCCACACGGCTTTCCCGGAAGATGCGCGGGCTCGGGATCGGGGGGAATCCATATGCGGGGATGGTGGCGACGAATTGCCTTGGCGAGCATCCTCGCCGGCGCGGTGACGGTCGCGAGCAGCCCGGCCAAGGCCGAGTTCGGCGGCTACATCACCGGCGGTGTCGGCGCTTTCGATTTCCTCCATGATTATACCGCCGCCGAGGGCCGACTCGAATTCCGCTTCGCCCAGAGCCTTTTCTTCTGGCATCCGCTCGTCGGCGTGATGTTCACCAATCGCGGCTCGGTCTACACCTATGGCGGCTTCCGTCTCGAGCTGCCGGTCGGCAAGCATCTGCTGATCCTGCCGATGGCCACCGTCGGCGATTACGAGAAAGGCTCGGGCAAGGATCTCGGCTCGCATATCGAATTCAAAACCGGCGTCGAGATCGATCTCGTCTTCGCCAATGGCATACGCGTCGGCCCGGCCTTCGATCACATCTCCAATGCCGGTATCGGCAAGAAGAATCCGGGCGAAGAGAATCTGATGCTGATGGTGTCGGTGCCGCTCGGCATTCTGGCGCCGCCCTGACGGCCGGGCGCTAAGCCGCGGCCTCCGCAAGCCGCACACGCCGCTCGGGTCCGACGCCGAAGGTCTCGACGTAATCGGCAAAGCGATCCCGCTCGCGCGCGGCATCGATGCCGTAATCCTCGAGCCGATGGCTGAGCTGGCCATAGCCGCCATTCGGCTTGGCATCGACATAAGCCTTGATCCGCTGCTCGAAAGCCGCATCGAAGGGCAGACCGAATCGCGCATAGAGTCGCGCGACCGTGCCGACCGGATCGCCGGTGAGCTCGCGATAGCGGATATGAATCACGCTGTCTTTGGGCAAGGTGTTGCACGCCGAGACAAGACGCTCGGCGCCTTCGGCCCAACGATCGCAGACCTGGTGTCCGACGGTAGCGCGATCGAGATGCCGCGTGAAAGGTTGGCGCAGCACTTCGGTCAAGCGCGCGACCGAGGCGAGCACCCGCATCGGATCGCGATGTACGAACACAAAGCAAGCATCGGGATAGACTTCGCGGATCGCATCGAGCGCGAAGACGTGATCGGGACATTTCAGCACCCAACGCTGCCGCGCTTTGCCATGGCGAGAGAGATGCTGGAGGAAGTAGCGGTGAAAGCGATAGGCTTCGCGATGACCGGCATTATCGAGCCAGGCGCGATAGGACGGCACACGGTGCGTCGTATCGAAGCGCAGGCTGGCGAAGACATGCGCGTTGATCTCGCTGCATTCCTGCGGCGCCGTCGCGGTTATCGGATGCATCGCGCCGAAATCCGGCGCAAGCCATCGAAACATCCGCAACTGCCGATCGACCTGACGGATCGAGCGTGCCTCGCCCGGCGCATCGCCGGCGACCGCAGGATGAATCGTCTGCCAGCAGCGCGGCACGGCATTGGCCACATCCTCGATCAGAAGATTGTGCAGAAAGGTGGTGCCGCTGCGCGGCAGGCCCGTGACGAAGATCGGCCGCACGATCGCCGGCGCGGGCGCGCGGCTCGCTTTCTCCGCGGCGCGGAGCTGCAGCAGATTTTCGAGAAAGCGCAGCGCATCCCAACGCAACGCAAAGCGGCCGAAAGTGCCGAGCGCGGCCTCGCTCTGGCAAGCCTCAAGCAGGACGCGCAAGGGTGTGATGAATTGCCACTCGCCGAAATCGGTGAGCCCGGTGCGGCGCTGCGCGACCGCCATCAACTCTTCGGCCACCACGGGGCGACGCAAAAATCCCGCCACATCCGAGAACCAATCGGCTGCGCGCAGCAGCAAAGGCGGCGTACCCATGCCAGCTGGCGCGATCGTGGTTTGGCTTGGGCTGGACTCCACGGTGCTGCTCCCTTCGCCCCTAAGATGCTTATGCAACGACTATCGTCCTAATCCCCGGCCCCCTTGCCGCGTTCCGGGGACCTCGCCGTGCCCGGGCGAGCGCGACGACCGCGCCACCACTGGCCACCTTCCAACGCCTGCCATCCGAGCAAGGCCGGCACGCCCAACGCCAAGTCGCGACCGCGTTTCAATAGTGATAAAGCCAAGGCCTGATCCGGTGGGAGACCAAAAGCAGCACCTACTACCAAATAGCCGCCTTCCTGTATCCCTGCGGCCATCGGCACCATAAAAGCGACGCTGCGCACCGCATAGAGTAAGCCTTCGATACCGGTGGCAGC
>DATMZZ010000031.1:0-2591 GCA_035573175.1 Allostellaceae bacterium | reverse complement strand
GAGATCTTCATCGGCAATGACGGCCGCGCAACGGTAAAGCCGCTGGAATAGGTATCGCACTTCACCAAAACGTCATTACGAGGAGCGCGTAGCGCGACGAAGCAATCCAGTCTGTCTCGTCCACTGGATTGCTTCGCTCCTGAGCTTGTCGAAGGGGCTCGCAATGACGACGGTTTGGAGGCGCCGCGCTATGGCAGCAACTTCTCCGTATAGAGCTTCGACATATCGGGCTCGGCCGGCAGCGTCTTCATCTCGACGAAGGATCGCGCCAGCACCGCGAGGGCTTTCGGGTCGAAGCGGCCGGTGATCGAGAAATCGTTCATCGTCTGATCGTAATTCATCGCGACGATGTCCTTCTCCTGATGCATGACCGGCGCGGCGAGCGCGACCGTCTCGTCCTTGTGGCTGCGCATCCAGTTGATCGTCTCGAACCAGCCGGCGAGGAAGCGCTTCAGCACGTCGGGCTTCTCCGCGATCGCCTTGTTGGTGGCGAAAATCGCGTGGATGATGAAATTCGGCGCGACCGTGCCGAATTGCACGACGATGCGGCCGATCTTCTCTTTCTCGAGCTTCGCCGCGGTCGCGACATCGATCACCATGCCGTCGGTCGTGCCGGCGCGCAGCGAGGCGGTACGACCGGATTCCGAGCCGAGCGGCACGCCTTGAATTCCCTCAGGTCCCCAGCCCTGCTGGCGCGACAGCTCGCGCACCAGCCAATCGGTCAGCGAGCCGACGGTCGAAAGGCCGATCTTCTTGCCCTTGAGATCGGCGACCGTATGCACCGGCCCGTCGGCACGGACAATGAGCACCTGGCTATTGGGCGCCCCAGCGAAGACCGCGATGGCGAGATCGGTATTGCCCTTGGCGACGAAAGCGAGCTCCGGTCCCGAGCCGAGACCGACATCGATCGCATCGGCGCCGAGGCCTTGCTGCAGCTTCGCGCTGCCGTCGAAATCGACCTCCTCGACATCGACGCCATGCGCTTTGAAGAAGCCCTTCTGTATGCCGATATCGAGCGGCACGAAATCGAATGGCCCCGCGACGGCCTTGCCGACGCGTAGCTTATCATCGGCATGGGCCAATGACGCCCCAAACACCAAAACACACAAGATCATTGCCAGAACACGCATGCCCGAACTCCCCCGGATGTTTTGATTCAACTTTGGTAGATGCCCGACTCCTCTTTTCCTCATCCTGAGCTTGTCGAAGGACTCGGGATGGATTTGCAACGTTGCACTTTCATCCTGCGCCCTTCGACAAGCTCAGGGTGAGGAGAGATTGGTGTCCCTGCCCCTAGCGTTCCTTACCCCTTCACCTCCACATCGGCGAAGGATTCGAAAAACTGCACGAGATGCTGCACGTCGCGCGCCGAGGCGGCGTTCCAGATCTCGGCGATGCTCGAGCCGACGAAGGACGGCAGGCCGAGCGCATGCGCCGTCTCGGCATAGAGCTTCATATCCTTCGCCATGATGCGCATCGCATTGCCGCCGAATTTGCGCGTCAGCACGGTGCGCGCGAAACGCTCTTCGGTGGTGACATTGCGGCCGCTGCCGGCATTGACGATATCGAGCAGCAGCTTCGGATCGATGCCGGCTTTGACGCCCATGACCATCGCCTCGCACGCGATGGTGAGGCCAGTGATGGCGAGCGCCGCGTTGACGCATTTGCAGACCTGCGCCAGGCCCGGTTTCTCGCCGGCATAGAAGACGTTGCGCGTCAGCGATTTGAGGACCGGCTCGATGCGGGCGAAGGCATCGCGCGGACCCGATGTGATCGTCGCCGCCTTACCATCGGCAACGCCGGCACCACCGCCCCCACCGACGATCGGATTATCGAGGAATTGGATTTTGCGCGCCGCGAGCCCCGCCGCGATCGCATCGATCGCCGCCATACCGAGGGTCGAGGTTTCGACATAGATCTCGATCGCCTTGCCGGCGGTGACGCCGTCCGGCGCGAGCGCGACTTCTTCGCAGATTTCCGGCGTCGGCAGGCAGGCGAAGACGATCGCCGCTTCATCGGCGACCGCGCGTGCCGAACCAAGGGGCCGCGCGCCTTGCTCTTTGAGCGCGCCCATCGCTGTCGCATCGGTGTCGAAGATCGCGACGTCGTAGCCCGCCTTCAGCAGCCGCGCGACGAGTGCGCCGCCGAGATTGCCGGTGCCGATGAAGCCCAGTGTTGTTGTTCGGGGCGTCTCGCTCATTTGGCCGCCGTGCCGCTTCGTCCGCCGCCCATCGTCGCCGGCGCTTCGATGGCGTAGCGGAAATCGGTGATCTTCCGCGCGTCGACATGCGCTTTCATCATGCCCTGCGCGTAATACCAATCGAGCGCGCCTTGGACGTCGGAGACCGAGACGCGGGCTTGCGGATCGAAATACGGCAGGCCGAGCTTCACGACGTTTTCCGGTACGCCCAGCCCCTTCGCGGCGATCGTAATCATCTCGGGCGCCGAAGGTCCGTCGGCGCGATTGCCATTGGCATCGACGAAAGCGGCATCCCAGGTCTGCTCGGCTTTGCGGAATGCGGCGAGAAAATGCTTCACCGCGTCCGGCCGATCATTGGCGTCCTTCGTCGAGGTATAAGTGCCATCGCCTT
>DATMZZ010000030.1:0-3489 GCA_035573175.1 Allostellaceae bacterium | reverse complement strand
AGGTGAGCGGCAGGAGGATCGAGATCGCCGACAGCACCCCCATGCCCGGCAGCACGCCGACGAGATTGCCGGCCAGCACGCCGATCAGGCAGTACATCAGATTCTGCCACTCCAGCGCGACGCTGAAGCCGTGAATGAGATCGGTGACGCTGGTTTCCATGATTTACATGCTGCCGAAGAGCGGGATTTGCACGCGGAGGACCAACGAGAACAGCACGACGCTGAAGACCGTGATGCCGGTCGCGAGCAGCCCCGCTTCTTTCCAACTATTCTGGCGATCGCCGAGCGCGGCGACGAAAACGCACGCGAAGGTCGCTGCGACCAGCCCCAAAGATTTCGCGAGGGCGATGAAGAGCAGCGCCGCGCCGGTGATGCAGATCCAGCCGCGCCAATCAGGCCGTATCGGCGGTGTTTCGGCTGTGGCTGCCACGGGCGCATAGGCTGCGCTGCCGGCGATGATGACGCCGATGATGGCGAGAATGATGCCGAGCACGGTCGGAAAATAGCCCGGGCCCATCTGGGTCAGGCTGCCCATCCGATAGTGGCTACCGATATAAGCCGCGCCGCCGCCGACAATCACCATCAGCGCGCCCGCGTAGTAGTCGCGTCGATGCGAGAAATTCATGCGATAGAGCGGTCCCCCAAACGCCGCCAGAATCGAGCCGAGAGCGATCAGACCTGCGCCAATTCCTTCGGCCGGTCGACCAGCAAATGCAGCTTCTCTTTCGGCCGGTGCCAATTCTTGAGTGGCTTGCCTTCGCCGATCTTCTTGAGTTCGCGCTCCCAAAGCTTGCGCAGCACGATGATGCCCTTGTCGGATTGGCCGAGCCAGTCTTTGCTGCGATCGACGATGCGGCCTTGCCCGGCGAGTGCCACATTGTCTTGGACGACAAAGAGTCCCGGATATTTCGGATCGATATCCTGGATGCGGATTTTACCGGCAAGCACGTCCTGGGTCAGTTGCGCTGGATCGGGTTCGATCGTCTCGCGCCGGCCGCTGGTGTTCGAGCCGACCGGCCGCACCGCAACGCTCAGCGTCACCATGTTCTCGTCGTCGACCGGCACGCGATAGGCGAGATAGACCGTCCAATGCGGGTGCGAGGGCGAGGGCGGCAGATCGAGGAAATGCACGTTCGGCATCATCCAATGCGCGGTGCGTGTCTGATTCGCGCCGCTGCCTTGGCGCGCGCCGACGCGCAGGATGCCGTAATCGGTCTCGGTGCAATCGATATCGGGCAGCTCGTTGAGGCCATAGCTATCGGTCGAGACGCGATGGACGAAATGCACATGCGTCTCATCGAGATCGTTCTCGATGCGCTGGAAATAATTGCACGGCACCGGATGGCGGTTGGCGACCAGCACCCCCTCGACCTCGTCGAGCTCGGGGAAGCGTGGCAGCTCGGGCGCTTCCCCCTCGCCGAGATAGGCGAAGATCAGGCCGAGATATTCCTTCGTTGGATAGGCGCGGGCTTTCACCTTGGCGGCAAAGCTGGCTTTCTCGGCCGGCTGCTCGGTGCATTGGCCATGCCCGTCGAATTTCCAGCCGTGATAAAAGCAGCGGATGCAATCGCCCTCGACCCAGCCGAGCGCGAGCGAGGTCTGGCGATGGGGGCAGCGGTCTTCCAACACATAGGGCGTGCCGCTGTCGCCGCGGAAGAGCGTGAAATATTCGCCGAGGATCTGGATGCGCACCGGCCGGCCGGGCTTCAGATCGGCGCCGACATAGACCGGCTGCCAGAAATGGCGGATGAAGCGCCCCGCCAGCGTGCCCGGCCCCGTATGCGCGAAATCGCTGTATTTGCTCGGCTTCATCGCGTTTCCTCCGTTGCGGCGGGATTATCCTCGAAGCGGCCGGTCGAGGAAAGAGCGCAGAAGCGCCGCGCATTCCGTCCCGTGGGAAAAGGGGAGCCCATGCCGCGAATGGCCGAAGACATTGAGCTGCGCGTTGGGCAGAAGCCGGTGCATCTCGGCCGCGACCGCGACCGGGATGAACGGACTGCCATCCGGATGGAGCAATAGCACCGGGCAACGAATTTGCGGCAATTGCGGTGCGAGATCGGTGCCCACCAGCACCGCCAGGGCGCTCAGGATCGCATTCGTCGTCCAGGCTTCCTGCTGCGAAGCGAACCAGGCCCAACGCTCGGGCGAGAGCGCGTGGTCATGGAAGCGGTCGCGCATGAAGATGTCCGACCACCGTTTGACGCCGCCTTCATCGAGCTGGCGCCGCCATTCGTCGACGCGCTGGATCGAGGCGCCGAGATGTCCGCCATTGCTGACCGTCAGCGTCGCGATGCGCTCGGGCCGCGCCAGCGCCGCCGCAAGGGCAATCGTGCCGCCGATCGATTCACCGACGAGGTGGAAGCGCTGGAAGCCCGCCGCATCGGCGACGGCGAAGACATCGGCGATGAATTGCTCGAGCGACCAGCGGAAATCCGGCGGCGGGATGATCGAGCGGCCATAGCCGCGCATGTCGAAAGTAACGATGGGATGGCGATCGGCGAGCGCCGCGATCCATTCGGTCCAGATCCCGGCCGAAGCGCCGATGCCGTGATGGAAGAGAATCGGGTCGCGCCGCTGCTCCCAGGGCACGACCCGATCGATGACCTCGTAATAAAGCGCGCCGTGCTGTGTCTCGGCGTGCGGCATGGGTCGTTACGCGCGTCCCCACAGTTGCTTGGTCGCGCGGCGGGCGCCTTCCGCCATCGCTTCGAACTTCGCCCAGCAGATCGAGGGATGGCCGACGCGCGTGCCGATGCCGCAATCCGTGCCGGCGAGAACATTCTCGCGGCCGACCAGCTTCGCATAGCGCACAAGGCGCTGCGCGATGAGATCGGGATGCTCGATGAAATCGGAATAGTGGCCGATAACGCCGGGCACCAGGGTTGCATCCTTCGGCAGCTTCACCTCTTCGAACACGTTCCACTCATGCTCATGACACGGGTTCGAGGCTTCGATCGAATAGCTGCCGGCATTCACTTTGAAGATGATGTCGGCGATGTCCTTTAATGGGATGTCGTCGTGATGCGGGCCGTGGAAGCTGCCCCAGCAGACATGCAGCCGGACTTTCTCTTTCGGAATATCGCGCAGCGCATGGTTCAGCGCATCGACGCGCAGCATCGCGTATTTGCGATAGTCCTGCACCGACATGCCCGGCAGACAGTTCCAGCCGTCGGGCAGATCGGGATCGTCGATCTGCAGCTGGAAGCCGGCATCGGCGATCGCCTTATATTCTTCATGCACGGCATCGGCGATGGCGAAGACGAATTCCTCTTCGTTCTTGTAATGCTCGTTGGCCATCCAATGTTCGATCGTGCCGGGCGTATTGGCCGGCAGATAGGCTTCGGCGACTTTGACGCCGGCGAGCGCGGCTTTGAAATTGTCTAGATCGCGCTTCAGATCGGCCTGGCCGATATAGCGCAGCTTGTCAGTGCAGACCGCCTGCATCTGCGTGCCAGGGGCTTGCAGCCGGGCGCGCGGATTGGACGTCGA
>DATMZZ010000029.1:0-4637 GCA_035573175.1 Allostellaceae bacterium | reverse complement strand
GAGCGCGGCCCGGTCAATTCCAAGTCGAAACTGCCGATCCATCGCCCGGCGCCCGAATTCATCGATCAGTCGACCGAGGCGGAAATTCTCGTCACCGGCATCAAGGTCGTCGATCTGCTCGCGCCTTATGCGCGCGGCGGTAAGGTCGGGCTCTTCGGCGGCGCCGGCGTCGGCAAGACCGTCATCATCATGGAGCTCATCAACAACATCGCCAAAGCGCATGGCGGCTACTCGGTCTTCGCCGGCGTCGGCGAGCGCACGCGCGAAGGCAACGATCTCTATCACGAGATGATGGAATCGGGCGTCATCAAGACCGATGGCTCGGGCTCCAAGGCGGCGCTGGTCTATGGCCAGATGAACGAGCCGCCGGGTGCGCGTGCCCGCGTCGGTCTTACCGGTCTCACCCTCGCGGAATATTTCCGCGACGAGGAAGGCCAGGACGTGCTGTTCTTCGTCGACAACATCTTTCGCTTCACTCAGGCGGGCTCGGAAGTGTCGGCGCTCCTCGGCCGCATCCCCTCGGCCGTCGGTTATCAGCCGACCCTCGCGACCGATATGGGCGCGCTGCAAGAGCGCATCACCACGACCAAGAAGGGCTCGATCACCTCGGTGCAGGCGATTTACGTGCCCGCCGACGATCTGACCGACCCGGCGCCGGCGACTTCGTTCGCGCACTTGGACGCGACCACGGTGCTCTCGCGCCAGATCGCGGAGCTCGGCATCTATCCTGCGGTCGATCCGCTCGACTCGACCTCGCGCATGCTCGATCCGCGCGTCGTCGGCGACGAGCATTACAAGGTCGCGCGCGACGTGCAACGTGTCCTTCAAACCTATAAGTCGCTGCAGGACATCATCGCCATTCTGGGCATGGACGAGCTCTCCGAAGAGGACAAACTCACCGTCGCCCGCGCGCGCAAGATCCAGCGCTTCATGTCGCAGCCCTTCCACGTCGCTGAAGTCTTCACCGGCACGCCCGGCGTGTTCGTGAAGCTCGAAGACACGATCAAGGGCTTCAAGGGCATCGTCGCCGGTGAATATGACGAGCTGCCCGAGAGCGCCTTCTACATGGTCGGCACGATCGAGGAAGCGGTCGAGAAGGCGCGCAAGCTCGCGGCCGAAGCGGCCTAATCGCCGATGGCCGACAAGCTGCAATTCGAGCTCGTCTCGCCGGAGAAGCTCCTGCTCTCAGAGCCGGTTGGCATGGTCATCGTGCCCGGTACCGAAGGCAATTTCGGCGTGCTGCCCGGCCATGCGCTGTTCATCTCGACGGTGCGCCCCGGCGTCATCGACGTCTATGAGGACAGGACCGTCAGCGAGCGCATCTTCGTCTCCGGCGGCTTCGCCGAAGTGACGCCCGAGCGTTGCACCGTCCTCGCCGACGATGCGGTGCCGGTGTCCTCGCTGGATCGCGCCGAGATCGAGGCCGAGGCACGCACGCTCGAATCGACGGTCGGCGGCTTGAAGGATCAAGCCGCGCGGCTCTCGGGCGCCGAGCGCGAGGAAGCGCAGGCCAGACTCCGCAACGTCGAGCGCCAGCTCGCCGTCGCCGCGGCGAAACTCGCCGCCATCGGCGCGGTCCACTAAGCACTCTCTTCCTACGTCATTGCGAGCGTAGCGAAGCAATCCAGGGGCTTCGCGTGACGCCGCTCTGGATTGCTTCGCTACGCTCGCAATGACGATGGAATAGCATCGCGCTATACTCCGCCCATGCCGCATTGGACGCTCGACGATATTCCGTGGGAGCGTTTCGAGCCGCAAAAGCTCGATCCGGAATTGCTGCGCATCGTCAAAGCCGCGAGCCTGGTCGAGCAGAATGGTGCCGATTACGCGCGCTATCTCTGCGGCGTCTTCGCCGATGATGCGGCCTTCCAAGACGCGGTGCGGCGCTGGGGCGAGGAAGAGATTCAGCACGGAATCGCACTCGGTCGCTACGCGCATCTCGCCGATCCGACCTTCGATCACGCCGCGGCCTGTGCGCGCTTCACCGCCGGGTTTCGCGTCGATCTCGACGCGACGGCTTCGGTACGCGGCTCACGCGCTAGCGAGCTCGTCGCACGCTGCATCGTCGAGACCGGCACCAGCTCCTATTACACCGCGCTCGCCGAGGCGACGGACGAGCCGGTGCTGAAGGCGGTCTGCCAGCGCATCGCCGCCGACGAGCTGCGGCATTACAAGCTCTTCCTGACCCATCTGCGCCGCTATCTCGAGCGCGAAGGGCTCGGCATTTGGGGCAGGCTGCGCGTCGCCTTCAGCCGGATCCGTGAGAGCGAGGATGACGAACTCGCTTTCGCCTATCACGCCGCGAACGACCCCGGCAGCGCTTATGACCGCAAGCGCGCGATCCGCGCCTATGCCCGTCGCGCCTATGCGGTCTATCGCCGTCACCATGTCGAGCGCGGCATCGCGATGGTGCTGAAAGCTGCCGGCCTCACGCCGAACGGCCGCGTCAATCGCCTCGCGACCGGTCTCGCCTGGTGGGGGATGAAGAAGCGCGCCGCGCGGCTGGCGCGCGAAGCGGCTTAGCCTTTATCGAAGAGCAGCGCGAATTCCTTGAGCGCGGCTTCGTAGAGCGGCCGCTTGAAGGCGACGATGTCGCGCAGCATTTCCTCGCGCGTCGCCCATTTCCAGGCATCGAATTCGGCTTCATGCGCGTCGAGCCGGATGTCGGAATCCTTGCCGAGGAAGCGCATCGCGAACCACTTCTGCTGTTGGCCGCGATAGCGCCCGCCCCAAGCCTGGAGATGCAGATCGCCGGGCAGCTCATAGGTCAGCCACTCGCGCGTTTCGGCGAGGATCTCGGCCTGATGCGTGCCGACCTCTTCGTGCAACTCGCGCAGCGCGGCGTCGCGCGGCGTCTCGTCCTTGTCGATGCCGCCTTGCGGCATCTGCCAGGCGCCGGGCGTGTCGATGCGCCGGCCGACGAAGATGCGCTTGTCGGGCGCCAGCAACATGATGCCGACGCCGCGCCGGTAGGGCTTGGCCGATGCCCCGCTCATGCGAATTCGGTCATTGCGCCGGCTGTTGCGCGTTCTGGCGATTGGCGATCGCGCTGGCCGGGGCAAGGGCGATGCCCTTGCCATCGAGCGAGCCGAGCCAGGCCGCGACGCGATCGAGCAGCGCCGGCGAGAGCGCAGCGATGCCGAGCGCGGCGCCGCTGCGTTTCGCGGTCGCCTCCAATCCCGCGAGTGCCTGGTCGATCGCTGCCGGATCGCTTTCGCTGTCGATGACGCTGTTGCCGGCGGCCCAGGCGAGCTTCATCTGTGTTGCAATCGGCGCGACGATACTCTGTTCGGGCGCTTTGTCATCGGCGAACATCAAGCCGCGCCCTTTCAGATTCTCCAGCATGGGCAGGAGGCTCGATTTCTCGGTCTCGAAACGCGCGCCCATGATCGCGACGAAGCCGACATAGCCGGTCGCCTTGCCCATCAGCTTCGCCAGCCGATCGGCGTTCTGCGACGCATCGAGCGAGGTCAGCAAGGTCAGCGGGCCGGGGTCTTGGCGCGGATAATCGAGCGGCTCGAGCGGCAGTCCGAGCAGCGCTTCATGGCCGAGGCTACGCGCGTTGGCAACGATGTCCTTGACGTTGCTCGCATAGGGATTGAAGCCGAACGTGACCGTACCGGGCAGGCGATCGAGCGCCGCCTGGCTCAGCGTCTGATCGAGGCCGATGCCGGTGATGATCAGCGCGACGCGTGGCCGCACATCTTTCGCATCGAAGGGCCGCGCATAGACCTGCCAGGCCTGGCGGCCATCCTTGCCGATGATCGGCAACGGGCCGTTCGGACTGTCTTCGACCAGGCCCGGATCGGGCGCGGGGATGAGCAACGTCGCTTTGCCGGCGCCGCTGTTGGTGCCGCTGGCCGGGGGTAGTTCCACATTGATCGCAGTGCTCACCGACTGTCCCGCCGGGGGCGGCGGACTGAAGAAGGCGAGAGCGAGTCCGGTGACGATCAATGCGATCGCGCCGCCGAGCCAGATCAGCCGGGTGCGGCCGGGGCTCCCCGTGAAGGAGCGGCGCAGATTGGCGAGGAGCGCGGCGCTGTTCAGCCGCATGCGCGGCACGCTGGCACTCACGGCGTCGCGGTCGGGCGGTGACCGAACAGCGCCACGCCGCGCAGCATGTCGATGGCGCGGGCGAGCTGATAATCCTCGGTCGTCCCGATCACCGACGCGTCGACATTGGCGCCCTGGTCGCTCGGCGCCGCCTTCTGCGAGGAGCCGCTATTCGGCTGCCCGGGCTTATTTCCGGGTGTCGCGGGCTTGGTGCCGGGGTCGGTGTTCTTGAGCGCGCCGCGCAAATCGGCCTCGTGCTGCACCAGGCCTTCATTGATCTTCTGGATCTTGGCCGCCTCGACGACGATGTCGGGCTCGATGCCCTGTGCCTGGATCGAGCGGCCCGACGGCGTGTAATAGCGCGCCGTGGTCAGCCGCATCGCGCCATGGCCCTGCAATTGGATGATGGTCTGCACCGAGCCTTTGCCGAAAGAGCGCGTGCCGAGGAGGATCGCGCGGTGATGATCCTGCAGCGCGCCGGCGACGATCTCCGAAGCCGAGGCCGAGCCGCCATTGATCAGCACCACCAGCGGCGCGCCGTTCAGGATATCGCTGCCACGCGCATCCCAGCGCTGGCTGTCGTC
>DATMZZ010000028.1:0-20305 GCA_035573175.1 Allostellaceae bacterium | reverse complement strand
CGATCGTCCGGATACGGATCAATTCAGAAACTGCTGCTGCGATGGCGAAAAAGAGTGGGACAAAAACGGCGACGAGGAGCGCGATCCTGGACCGCGTTCTTCGCGAACGCATCTACACCCGCCCCGGTTTCCTCGCGCGCCAACTCCACCGCATCACCGCGGCGATCTTCGATGAGGAGACGGCAAGCTTCGGCTTGACCGGCTTGCAATATGGCATCCTCAACGTCGTTTCGCTCGAGCCGGGGATCGATCAAATCGGCGTCTGCAACGCGCTCGGCGTCGATCGCTCCCCCCTCGCCGGCGTCGTCGATCGGCTGGAGGATAAAGGCCTCGTCGCCCGCCGCGCCGGCATCGCCGATCGGCGCTCGAACGCGCTCCACCTAACGCGCGCCGGCAAACGCATCCTCGGCGAGATCGAGACGAGCGCGCGCAAGGCCGAGCGCCGCGCTTTCGATATTTTCAGCGCCGCCGAGCAAGCGCAATTCGAGCGCCTGCTCGCGCGGCTCGTCGAGCATCACGCCCGCTATGCCGGGATGCCGAAGCTCGCGCGCAGCTCAGTGACGCCGCGGCGCAAACAAAAACGCGCGCGCTGAGAGAGCGTCTATCCCGAGCCCTGCGACGATGCGCGCTCGTCGATCCAGCGATCGTCGATCGAGGCCGCCTCCTCGGGCAGAAATTCGGCGCGGCAGAACGGACACATCAGCTTCACGCCGATATGCCGCATCTCGCGATAGCTGCAATAGAATTTGCCATGGCATTTGCAGCATTCGGCCCAGAAGATGCGCTCCATCGCCGTCTATCCGCTAATCGTGATTGGAGGGCGGCACGTAATCGGTTAGCCGCATCCGTTCGATCGCCTCTTTCGGTACTTGCGAACGCAGGCCGAAAGCGAAATCGCTTGGCCGCGTCGCGTCGATCACGACCTTGCCGCCCCAATTGGTCGGCGCGAAGCTCGGATTGTAAGCGACATGCGGCGCGAATTTGCCGCCATAGATCTGGACCCCGCGCGCCAGATTGGCGTAAGTGTGTAAGGCCCACAGCACTTCGGTCTCGTTGAAGACGTCGATATCGGCATCGACAACGACCACCGTGTGCAGCACCGGCGTGTCGATGAAGGCCATGCGGCCGATCTCTTCCGCCTGACCCGGCTGGATGTCCTTCACCGCGATATAGGCCGCGAGCAGCCCGCTGCCGGAATCCGGCAGGTGGATCGCATGCAGATGGGGAAAGTGCGGCCGCAACAAATTCTCGAGCGAGGCCTCGGTCGATATCGCATTCAGCGGGAAGCTGTCGCGGAAGCCGGCGAAGATATCCTGCAAGATGGCGCCGCGGCGGAAGGTGATCGCCTTCACCTGGAAGACCGGCCGCAAGCATTGCGCCTGATAAAGCCGCGGCACTTCACCGAAGGGATCGCAGATCTCTCGCCGGCCCGGCGGAATCTCGCCTTCGATGATCAGCTCGGCGTCGGCCGGCACCATGAAGCGATCGCCCCAGGTGACCGAGGGCGTCAGCCGCAGCGGCTCGCGCAGGAACGAGCCGACCATTTCGTAATCGTCGCTGCCCGGCTTGTTATGTGCGAGGCTGCCAAGATGAAAAGCAGGATGATGGCCGAGCACATTGATGATCGGCGCCGGCTCGCCGCGCTCCTCATATTCCTTGACCATGCGGTTGAGATCGCGCGTCTGGATGGACACCACCATCCGCTGCGGATCCCATTTATAGAACGTCTTGGCGAAGGATATGTCGTAGAAGCCCCGCAGCGAGCGCATGACGTGCGTCATCGTCAGCGTGGGGCCGAGATCCATCTCGAAATGCTTGGCGATCGGCAGGCGGCGGACATCGGCCTCGCTGCCCTGCCACACGACCTCCCGCACCGGAGCCTCCGATGGCGCGATCACTTGCGGCGCGATCGTCTCCTTCATCATCCGCGCATAGGCGAGGCTGAGTTCATAATTCGGCGTCGCCGGATCGACATCGAACATCCTCGCGCAACGCGCGCGCGACGCGTGAATATTGGCGAGGATCGAGAATTCACTCGGGCGGCCTTCGAGATCGGTCGGATGCTTGAACAGCACCGCCGGTGTGCGGCCGCTATCCTCGAGCTGCTTCAGGATCGCGGTAATCCCGAATTCATGCGGCTGCACCGGCTTGTCGATCTCGATGAGATCGCCGCCCCGCATGCGGAGCTGATCGACAAAGCCGCGTAGATTCTTTGCCATGCGCCACCATCGTATGGTGCTGGTGTCCCGTGAACAAGAACAGGGCGAACAAGTCCGCGGAGCCGCGATTTTCCGCTTGGCGATGCCGCCGGGATAGGCTCTATTGCCACCTTTCCGACACGTTGTTTGAAAAGATCGGAGGAGAATATGGGGAGGTTTCGGGCGCTTGCGAGCTTGTCGTTCGCGGTTTTGGTCATGGGCGCGCTCGCGCCGGCTACTCAGGCACAGACGAAAATCACCGTCGGTTATGGGATTGCCTCGGACTTCCTCGCGGTGCTGACCGCACGCGATGAAGGTATCTTCGCCAAGCACGGTCTCGATGTGCAGATGACTGCCTTCACCAATGGCGGGCTGACGCCGCAAGCGCTGGTCTCCGGCGCGGCGCAGATTGCGTTCAATACCGGACCGGTGCTCGTGCTCTCCAAAGATGGCGGGCTCGATCTCGTCGTCTTCGCCGGACTTTCGCGCATCCAGAAGACGAACCCGCATTCGGCCTTGGTCACGCGCAAGGGCGTGACTGTCACCAAGCCGACCGACCTCATTGGCAAGCGCATCGCCGATCCCGGGATCAATTCTTCGCTCGATCTGGTGATGAAGAAATGGCTGGTCGATGGCGGCGTGAAGCTCAACCAGATAACCGTGGTCGAGCTTCCCTTCCAGCTGATGGGCGACAATCTGAAGAACGGCCAGATCGACGCAGCCTTCCCCGTGCAGCCGATGCTCGACCGGATTCTCGCCTCCGGCGCCGGCACCAAATCGGTCGACATTCAATCAGCCGTCAGTCCGGATTTCGCCGCGACCTTCTGGTCGGCAACACGCGAATGGGCCACGGCGCATCCGAAAGAGATCGAGGGCTTCCGGGCTTCGATTACCGATGCTCTGAAATTCATTGACGAGCATCCCGACGATGCAAAGCAGCTCGCGCTCAAATATTTTCATCACAGCGATCCGTCACCGCCGCAGCCATCCCTCGCGATCAAGATCTCGGATTTGCAATTCTGGGCCGATATCTGCAGGCAGCTCAACCTGATCCATCACCCGATCGACATGGCCTCGGTGGTGCTGCCGGGCACGCCGATCGCGAAATAGGTACACGTTACTATTATTATCGTCATTGCGAGCGAAGCGAAGCAATCCAGTTGTTGATCCAAACTGGATTGCTTCGTCGCTTTGCTCCTCGCAATGACGCGGCAGATGGGAGGAGTTAAGCCTTCCCCTTCGCCGCGACCTTGCGCAGGAAGGGCTGAATCTTCACCGCCAACCCCGGCTGGCCCTGCACGCCGCGCACGAATTTCATGAAAGCAGCGCCGACCGGCATGCGGCCGTCGACCGCCATCATCAGGAAGGGCGCGGCGATCTTCATCGTGCAATCGGCTTGGCGATCACTGGTCGAGACCGTCGCCGGCTTCGCCGTCGTGTCGAGCACCAGCACACCGTCCTGGCCGGCATCGAATTTGAAGATCGCGGCGACGCCCGCATCTTCGCCGGCGCAAGCACCGATACGCTGCGCGATACCGTCGAGAAGCGCGTTCATTGGCCCATCCCCTTTTCACCCGACTCCTCGCGGATGATCTGATTCATGACACGGCGCGCCCGCATGATGCCGGCATCGGCCTTGAAGCTGACCTCTTCCGGCAGCTCGGTGCCTTGCTGGAGCAGCGCCTCGATCGCCTCGATGGCATAGAAATCCTGGTCCTGGATCGCCCAGGAAGTATCGGTCGCGAACGCGTCCCAGGCCGGATCCTTCTGGTGGAAGTTGCGCGATTCCGCCCAGAACCAATGCGTCGTCGATTCCGTCGCCGGCGTGAAGGCGAGCGCGACGCGCAACACACGCGGCTTCTCACTCGGCGCTTTCGGATTGTACATCTCGATCCAGACGACATGCGTCGCCGGCGGATGGAAATGGCCGACGAGCGCGCGCGGCGCGATCTCGTAATCGACATCAAACAGCATGTGGAAGAACGGGCTGATCTTCTCATGCTGGTCGAACCAGCGCGAGCGGATCCATGGCTTCTCTTGCGAAACTTCGGGCATCGTATGGACGCGGTTGCCGCTCTCGAACTGGCCGAGATGGAGGAACGAGATATGTGTGTCGTCGATCAGATTTTCGTTGCAGAGGCCATAGCGGCCTTTGACCAGGCGGTATTTGTGATCGATGGTCGAATAATCCTCATGGCCGAAGCCGAGATAATTCTCGCCGGGAATCAGCGATTGATCGGCTTTCGCCGGATCGCCCATCCAGATCCAGACCCAGTTCTTGCGCTCGACCACCGGATAGGAACGCAGGAAGCATTTCGGCGGGATGGTGTCTTGGCTCGGGATCTCGACGCATTTGCCGGTCTCGTCGAAAAGCGAGCCGTGATAGGTGCAGCGGATGTTGTTGCCGACGAGACGGCCTTTCGACATCGGCATGTAGCGATGCGGGCAGACATCGTGTAGCGCGACGACTTTGCCGGCATTGGTGCGATAGAGCAGGACCGGCGTGTTGAGGATACGGCGGCCGAGCGGTGCATGCTCGACCTCGCGCGCTTGCGCGCAGACGTACCAGACGTTCTTCACGAGTTTATGGACGAAGCCGTCGAGACGATCGGTATTCGCCGACGGACCTTGCGGTGCAATCGTGTCCATCACTCCCCCTTGGGAACATCAGATTGGTGCGATGCTCCTCGGGCGAAAATTAGACCATGCCCACCGCCACCCCGCAAGCGCGGGCCCTGAAAGCGAAAGGCTCTGCCCGTCTTAGGGGCAGAGCCTTAAACGCAAACCGTAATCGCGCCGCGACTGCATTAGCTGCGGCCAACCGCTTTCGCGAGCAGCGAGCGCGTATCGGCCGGCGCGCTATTGCCACACCACACGACATATTGGTCAGGACGAACCAATGTCAGCTTCGCTTTATAGGCCTCGCGGCCGCCGGCTTGGGTATCGCGGATCACTTTGAGCGGAAGGTTGAGCGCACGCGCGGCTTCGGTAAAAGCGGCGGCATCGGCGTCGGACGCGCCGAAGGCGAGCAGTGCGAAGCCTTGGCCGAGCTCCTCGAACACGTTCTTGCCGGAGGATAGCATCTGGGGCGCGAGGTGGTGGCCGGCGCGGGATTCATAAGAGTGATCGCCATGCGCCGTGGTTTTGCCGCCGGGTGGGCCGGCGATCACCGGCGAGCCTTCGTAATTCGGCTCGTAGGTCATTAGCCGATCGCTGATGCCGGCCTTGCGCTCGGCCCAGGCGCGCTCGAACTCCTCGCGATTGCGCTCGGGGCTGTAGCGATCGAGAAATTGCCGATCCCATTCGATGCGACCGGCGATGAAATCCTCGCCTGTCTCCTTGAAGATCGGATGGCGCTCTTCGCTATAGGATTGCAGCAGCTTGTCGCTGCCCCAGCCTTTGAGCTGCGCCTCCAGCTTCCAACCGAGATTGACGACGTCTTCGAGCCCGTTGTTGAGCCCGAAGCCGCCATAAGGCGGATGGCTATGCGCGGCATCGCCGGCGATGAAGACCCGCCCGACCTGATAACGCTCGGCCACCGCGACGCGCAGATCCCAGAAGCCGACGTGATCGAATTCGGCCTTGAAGGGGAAGCCGGCAACATTCTGGATGAGGCCATGGAAATCATAATTGTCGGTCGTGGTGCCGGCGGGCACGGGCGAATGGAAGAACCAG
The DNA here is from genome assembly GCA_035573175.1 of Allostellaceae bacterium. Lineage (GTDB taxonomy): Bacteria > Pseudomonadota > Alphaproteobacteria > ATCC43930 > CGMCC-115725 > CAIKMD01. The sequence goes on along the minus strand of DATMZZ010000028.1, from coordinate 14,432 downwards.
CCCTCGCCGACATCGATGCGGCCGAAGAATTGCCAATAGCCCTTATATTCCGGCCGCAGCACGTTGTAGGTCGAGCGGCCGGGGAAGCGCTTCAGCCCTTCATGCAGCTCTTTCGAGCGGAAGACGGCGAGCACCATGAGCTGCTCGAAATCGGCGCCGCCGCGATCGATGCCGATCTGCTCACGCGTCAGCGAGCGCGCCCCATCGCAACCGACGAGGTAATCGCCCTCCAGCGTCTCGCCGCCGCTACCGCCTTCTTCGCTGATCGCGAGGCGCACGCCTTTCTCGTCCTGCTCGATCGACAAAGCGCGCCAGCCGAAACGCGTCTCGACATTCGGCAGCGTCTCCATCTTGCCGCGCAGCACCTTCTCGGAGAGGTATTGCGGTAGGCGCTCGACGTCCTGGAAATAATAAGGACGGGTGATCTCGCGCTGCGGCGGTGCGAACCAATAATCGCTCATCAGGCTGCCATAGGCCGTGATGCCGCTGATCGGATAGGGCCGCGGCATCAGCCGCTCAGCGCGGAGCTGATCGACACAGCCCCAGAAATAGAAATGCTCGAGCGTGCGCGGCGAGAGGTTCTGGCCTTTCGGAATGTTGGAGAGACCGACACGGCGCTCGACCAGCGCCACGGAAATGCCGCGCAGGCCGAGATTGACCGCGAGGCCGACGCCGACCGGCCCGCCGCCGATAATGATCACCTGATATCGTTTTGCCATAATCCGTCCTGATCATACCATTGCGCTGCACGCGCTCATGGCCGCACTATAGCGCCAAGAAATTGGCGGGAGGATTCGTGCGGCAAAATACCCCTTGGATTGCGGTCACGGCGTTTGTCCTGGCGATGGGCGGCGCGGCGCCCGCTTTTGCCGACAAGGCAAGCGGCACGCTCCACCTCGCCGCGGCCCAGCCGGTGCAGTTGATCAGCTATTACTACGATCCCTCGCCCGATACGGTGTTCGAATCCGAGGCCGTCTATGACGACCTCGTTTCCTATGACGTGAAAAGCGGCAAGGTCGAGCCGCTTCTCGCCAAAGCTTGGCGGCGGATCGATCCGCAGACCTTGGAATTCGATCTCCGCGACGACGTCAAATGGCAAGACGGCACGAAATTCAGCGCGAGCGACGTTGCCTATACGATGAAATGGCTCAGCGATCCGGCGACCGTCCTACGCTTCAAGGGGAATTGGAGCTGGATCGACAAGGTCGAGCAGATCGGCGACGACAAAATACGCATCCATGCCGCGAAACCGACACCCTACGACCTGACGCGCTTCGCCTATGTGACGGCTATCCTGCCGCAGCATCAGGCCGGGACGCCGCATGACAAAGGTTATCACCCGATCGGCACCGGCCCTTATCGTGCGACGCAGATCGATGATGCCAAGGGCATCATCCTCGAGCGCAACGACAACTACAAACACGGCAATGCCGCCAAGCCCGGCAGCAACATCAAGCGCATCACCCTGCAACCGATCCGCGAGATCGGCACGCTGGTCGCGCAACTCCTTGCCGGCAATCTCGACATGATCAACGTGCCGTTCCAGGCGGCACAGGACCTCGTACAGGACCCGCGCTTCGAGATGAGCATCGTGCAGGGTTCATCGTTCATGTATGTCGCCTATGACGCCCGCGGCCGTAGCGGCGCCAAGCCGGTGACAGATGAGCGCGTCCGGAAAGCGCTCACCCTCGCGATCAATCGCGACGCGTTATTGAAGCTGGTCGCCGGCGACGCGAAGCTCGAGACGCCGGGCGCCATGTGTTGGCGCAGCCAGGCCGGTTGCGATTATTCAGCACCGCTACCGCCTTACGATCCCGCCGAGGCAAAGAAACTGCTCGCCGAAGCGGGCTATCCCAACGGCTTCAATATCGAGATCACTGCTTTCACCGGCGCTGCGACGCAGGTCGCCGAAGCCGTCGCCGGCCAGTGGCACGCCATCGGCGTCAACGCCAAGATCGACGCGCAGGCCGTCGTCTCCTATCGCAAGAAGCAACAGGAAGGGAGAATTCAGGTCATGGTAGCGGCGTGGCCGAGTGGGAATTTTCCCGACGTCTCATCGACGGTCGACGCGTTCTTCGCCGCCGGCCCGTCGGATTACTCGGGCGATCAGGAGCTACACGATCTCGCGGCCCAGAGCGATGCCGCGATGGATCCGGATGCGCGCAAGGCGATCGGTCGCAAGATGTTCGATCGCGCGACGCAGAAATTCTTCTTCCTGCCGATCTCGCCCTATCCGACGATCCTCGTCCACACCAAGGAGCTCGCGGTCACGCAATCCTCACGCTTTACGCCGCTCGGCTACGAGGTGAGCGATCTCAACTGGCGATAAAACGCGTACCGCTCACGTCCCGCCGGTATAAGCAGGGCGCTTCAGAGCGGGCGCTCTGTTATCGCACGGCGAAACAGTAGAGCCGCCCGGCACCGCCGGTGCCGCGCAAGCTTTCGACGGAGCAGCCGCGCGAAGGATGCGACGAGTTCCATGAATGTGACGGTGCGTCGTCGCGCAGTCCCGTGCGATCGGAATGTCCCAGCATCGCCGATCCATCGGTCCCCTTCTTCGTCCAGTTGCCGCAGGTGCGATCCTCGTTGCCGGTAAAGGCGGTGCCGTCGGGCTGCGAGCCGGTGAGAACGTCGTGAGTGGTGGGATCATCGCCAACGCCACTGACGATCGCGCCTTTCTCGGTCAACGCTGTTTGCTTGGTAAGATTGTTGTTGCCGTGCAGTTCGGCAACGTCGTTGGCGATCACGACGCCTTTCACGTTCTTCCACGGCCCTTGGCCGATGCGATCGCGCGCGTTCACCGCGCCGGCCCCTTGCGTGGAAAGATAGGCGTGCCAGGTCTTCGCGCCGGCGCCGACGGCCTGCGCGAGGCTCTGACATAACTGGTCCGCACCGGAAAGCCCGCCAGTATCGCCACTGCGATCGACCCCGCTGGTGACAAAGAAGCCCATATCATTCTGCTGCGCCGGCTGCGGTTGCTGCTGCTGGGCATGACCCGAAACCGCGAGCAGGAATGACGCGGCCACACCGAGATAAACTCTTTTCATAGAAGTTCCTCCGCGCACTGTTCTTCGATGCGATCGTGTCATTGGCCGTACAGCGATGCAATCCGCCGAACGGCCATCCCACAGAATCGTGATCCATGCGAGGATGCTCGCGGAGCAGGGCCCGCGTGCTGCAATTCTATGGTGCGGTGATTATTTGCCGGCCTTGATTTGCGCGAGATAGGTACGGAACGCGGTCAGCACCTTCTCGCCGCCCGGCGTGTTCTTCACCCAGTCGGCGCTCACCGGCGCGGTGATCTTCTCCCATTTCGCCAACGCCTCGGGAGTCGGCGTGACGACCTGTTGCTTGGGATCGGACTCGGCGGCTTTGCGTGCCTCGGCGGCGACCTCGTCCCAGGCCATGCCGAGCGTGCGGCTCGCGGCTTCGCCGGAATTCTCATCGAGGATCTTGCGCGCGGCCGGCGGCAGCGCGTCGTAACGCTTCTTCGCCATGAACACCATACCGGTCGAGGCACCCAGCCGCATCTCGTAGTGATAGCTCGTCACCTCGGCGAGCTTGTAAGGCTGGAACGCTGTCCAGGCGATCACAGCGCCATCGACCGTGCCGTGCTGCAGCCCGGGATAGAGATCAGGCAGCGGCAGCGAGCTTGGCGAGCCGCCAAGCGCCGCGATCGCCTCCGACGACACTTTCGCCACCACCATCAGCCGGAGACCTTGCAGCGTGTCGATCGATTTCGGCGGCTTCGCCAGATGAACATCGGCCTGCGGATAAACCGTCATCATCAACGGAACGACATCTTTGAAATCGGGATCGAGCTGGCCGTTCTTGTAGAGCCGCCAGAACGCGACCGAGGCATCGACCGACTTCTCGGCCTGGAAGGGCAGCATCGAGAATTCGGCATGCGGGAAAGTGCCGGTGAGGTTGCCGAGACTGCCCCAGGCGATCTGCGCGACGTCATTCTGTACGCGATCGTAGAAATTCCTCGGATTGACGATGCTCATCCCATCGCGAACATCGAGATGGAGCACGCCTTTGCCGACCTCGTTGATATGCTCGGCCCAAGGATGGAAAACCCGCACCGCGACATGCGTGCCGGTCGGCCCGTCGGTCGCGAAGATCAGCGTCGTCTGTTCGGCTTGCGCCCCACCGATGCCGGCCAGCCATGCTGCCAAAAGCCCTGCTATCCAACCGCGCATCGTGTCCTCCCCCGCCCGATTTCGGTCCTTTCTAACTAACTTGCCGGGTGGCTCCTCGAATTGCAAACTACGCCCAGCAAATTCAGGGGGCGGAAACATGCTGAGCGAGAGCGAAAACCGGCTGATGACCCAAGTCGGTCCGGGCACGCCGGGCGGCGAGATGCTGCGCCGCTATTGGTGGCCGATCGAGTTCAGCGATCATGTCAAAGATCGGCCGATGAAGGTCCGGCTGCTCGGCCAGGATTTCGTCCTCTTCCGCAATGGACAGGGCAAGGTCGGCATGCTCGACCTCCATTGCCCGCATCGCCTCACCTCGCTCGAATATGGCCGCGTCGAAGAGCAAGGTATCCGCTGCTGCTATCACGGCTGGCTGTTCGCGCCCGACGGCAAATGCCTCGACACACCGGCGGAGCGGCCGGAAAGCAATTTCAAGGATCGCGTCCGCGCCAATGCCTACGAGGTGGAAGAGCTTGGCGGTTTCGTCTTCGTCTATATCGGGCCGAAGCCAGCGCCCGTGCTGCCGAAATACGATGTGCTGGTCCGCGAAGATGGCAAGCGGGTCATCGGCTGCGACGAGGATTACTGCAATTGGCTGCAGAAGGCCGAGAACGGCGCCGACCTGCCGCATCTGCCGTTCCTCCATGCCAGCGTCTATCCGAAAATGGCGATGCGCACGCCGCTCGGTTACGATTACGAGGACACGCGCTATGGCTTCAAATGCATCCTGAAGATGCCGGAGTTGCCGCCGCGCATCATCCATTTCGTCATGCCGGCGCATTCGCGCATCTCGACGACGCCGCGCACCGGCATGCTGCCGAGCCACGATATGCGGTTGCGCGTGCCGATCGACGACACGCTGACCTATAGTTTCTGGATCCGCTTCCACCCGCTGACCGACGGCAAGTTCGAGCAGCAGACGCTGGGTTTCACCGGCAAACAGCCGGGCGTCTATCCGCGCGAGGAAGACGGGTATTGGAACATCCCGTCGATGGAACAGGACCGCGTCGCGCAGGAGACGCAGGGCGTGATCACCGACCGGACGATCGAGCATCTCGCCGAATCCGATCGCGGTATCGTCATGCTGCGCCGTAGGTTGCGCGAGGATATCGACGCCGTCGCCGCCGGCCGCGACCCGGCCTGCGTCACCCGCGACCCGGCAGGTGACACGATGATCAAATTCGAGACGACGCTGAAAGAGGCTGAATACGTTCTCGAGAAGGTCTAAGCGCGAGGCGATTGCGGGCGTTGGACGCTCCCGGCGCCGCCTATTTGCCGTATTCGCGATGCCGTGGACCACGGTACAGATGATCGGGCGATCAGGACGCGGATCGCCTTGATGAAGGCATCCCCGAGCGGATGCACCTTGGCGCCGGGCTCCGGGTCAAACCGGCCGGGCACGATGCCGATCGCCATTGGCGTTCAGGACCTGGATCCAGAGTTGCGTGTACCCGGGGCGGGGAAGGCTCGGTTCCTACCGCCGGAATCGGCGCGCTACCAAGCATATCCCTGACCTTTTGCCGAAGCCGAAACGGCGGCTTCTTCAGGCTTACATGGGATTTATGATGAGAGGCGAAAAGGGCGGAATTCTTTCCCTGGCACTCGACGACCTTGGCATCCAAAGACAGGCGGCTTACGTTTTAGACGTGGAGTTCGCGGCCGGAGCCAGCACATGCCCTATGCGGATGCAACGCTAAGTGACGTCTATACCCAAAGAACGGGCGAGGTGTTCATTAGTGGCATCCAGGCGCTGGTCCGGCTGCCGCTGATCCAGATCGCCCGGGACCACAAGGCCGGGCTCAACACCGCGGGCTATATCTCGGGCTATCGCGGTTCGCCGCTCGGCGGCTACGACCTCGAACTGCAGCGCGCCCATTCCTATCTCGACGCCGCCGGCGTGGTCGTCCACCCGGCGATCAACGAAGAGATGGGCGCCACCGCTATCTGGGGCACCCAGCAGCTCGAACTCTCGCCCGGCCACAATAAGGACGGCGTCTTCGGCATCTGGTATGCAAAGGGGCCGGGCGTCGACCGCTCCGGCGACGTGCTGAAACACGCCAATGCCGCCGGCAGCTCGAAACATGGCGGCGTGCTCTGCCTCGCCGGCGACGATCACGGCGCCAAATCCTCGACCATCCCGCATCAAAGCGACCACGCTTTCATGTCGGCGATCATCCCGGTGCTCTATCCCTCGGGCGTGCGCGAGTTCGTCAGCATGGGACTGCTCGGCATCGCGATGTCGCGCTATTCCGGCTGCTGGGTGGCGATGAAAGTGATCGCCGACACCGTCGAATCGAGCGCCACCGTTGATCTCGCCGACGAGCAGATTGAGTTCGTCACGCCGACCGATTTCCCGCTGCCCCCCGATGGACTCAATCTGCGCTGGCCCGACGATCGCTGGACGCAGGATTACCGGCTGCAGAATTACAAAGGCTACGCCGCCGTCGCCTTCGGCCGCGCCAACAATATCGATCGCATCATCATCGATCCGCCACGCGCGCAATTCGGCCTCGCCGCTTCGGGCAAGGCCTATGTCGATCTGCGCGAGGCGTTGGCGCTGCTCGGCGTCGACGAAACCGCCGCCGCCGCGATGGGCCTTCGCGTCCTGAAGATCGGCATGCCCTGGCCGCTCGATCCCGTGCGGGTACGCGAATTCAGCCGGGGACTGCAAGAGATCCTCGTCGTCGAAGAGCGACGCGAGATGGTCGAACACCAAATCAAGCAGCATCTCTTCAATTGGCATTCCGATCAGCGGCCGCGCATCGTCGGCAAATTCGACGAGAACGACAAACCGTGCCTGCCGCTCGAGCACGAAATCTCGGCCGAGATCATCGCCGATGTGCTGGTCGCGCGGCTGGAGCGGATCGACATGCCGGCGGATCTTCGTGCGATGATCAACAAGAAGGCCGAAGAGATTCGCGCACGGCGCAAACGGCTCGACGCCTACAAGCCGCCGACCACGCGCCTGCCCTATTACTGCCCCGGCTGTCCGCACAACACCTCGACCCGCGTGCCGGACGGCAGCCGCGCGCTCGCCGGCATCGGCTGCCACTACATGGCGCAGTGGATGAACCGGAATACCGAGACCTTCACGCAGATGGGCGGCGAAGGCGTTCCCTGGATCGGCATTTCGCCCTTCACCAGCGAAAAGCACGTCTTCGCCAATCTCGGCGACGGCACTTATATGCATAGCGGCATCATCGCGATCCGTCAGGCGATCGCGGCCGGCGCCAACATCACCTACAAGATTCTTTTCAACGATGCGGTTGCGATGACCGGTGGCCAGGCCGTCGACGGGCAGATGACCGTGCCGATGCTGATCCATCAGATCGCTGCCGAGGGCGTGAAGAAGATCTATCTCCTGACGCGCGAGCCCGCGCTCTACAGCGCAGCGGCGCTGCCGGCAGGTGTCGTGATCGAGCATCGCGACGCAATCGACCGCGTGCAGCGCGAAGTGCGCGAGATTCCCGGCTGCACCGCCATCGTTTACGACCAGACTTGCGCCACCGAGCTGCGCCGCAAGCGTGCGCGCGGCCTCGTGCCGCCCGCGCCTGAACGCGCCTATATCAACCCCGCGGTTTGCGAAGGCTGCGGCGATTGCTCGGATCAGAGCAATTGTATCGCCATCGATCCGCTCGAGACCGAATTCGGCCGCAAGCGGGCGATCAATCAATCGGCGTGCAATTCCGATCTCTCCTGCCTCAAAGGCTTCTGCCCGTCCTTTGTCACCGTCAGCGGCGGCACGGTTAAGAAAGAACAGGGCGCGAAACTGCCCCGCGTCGCGATCCCCGCACCGCCAAGCGCCACGCTGCCCGTGGCCGCGACCTACAATGTCGCGATCACCGGCGTCGGCGGCGGCGGCGTACTCACCGTCGGACACATCATCGGCATGGCGGCGCATATCGACGGCATCGGCGCGCAAGTGCTCGACATCACTGGCCTCGCGCAAAAAGGTGGCGCGGTGGTAAGCCATGTGCGGCTGGCGCGCGACGCGAAAACCATCGCGGCGCAGCGTATCCCCGCCGGCGGCACCGATCTGCTGCTCGCGACCGATCTCGTCGTTGCCGCCTCGCCCGAGGCACGGCAGATGATCGCCGCGGCGCGAACGCGCGCTGTGATCGATACGCATGTGACGCCGGTCGCGAGTTTCATCCACGACCGAGATTTCGATTTCCAGGCGCCGGCGACACTGGACGTGATCGAGCGCGCGTTGCACGAACCGCCAGCCAAGCTCGATTTCCATCACCTCGCCCTGCACGCTTTCGGCGATTCGATCGCTGCCAATATGATGCTGGTTGGCTGCGCCTATCAGCGCGGCTGGCTGCCGGTGAGCGAGCGCGCTCTGACCCGCGCCATCGAGCTCAATCGTGTCGCCGTCCCGCTCAATCTCGCCGCCTTCCTACTGGGCCGTTTCATCGGCGCGTTCCCCGAACGAGCCGACGAGCTGACCGCGAAAGAAGAGAAACATCGCCCGCTTGCCGCGATGAGCCTTGCCGACATTATCGAGCATCGCGCCCAGCATCTGACGGCCTATCAGAACAAGCGCCTCGCCAGACGCTATCGCGAGCATGTGGCGCAGATCCGCCGCGCCGAAGCAGCGGTCGGCAAGGGTGAGAAGCTGACCCGCGCGGTCGCGATCAACTATGCCAAGCTGCTCGCCTATAAAGACGAGTACGAGGTCGCGCGGCTGTTCACCGACCCGTCCTTCAAGGCCGGGCTTGACGAGACTTTCGAGGGCAAGACGACCCTCGCCTTCCATCTCGCGCCGCCGCTCCTGTCGCGCATCGATCCGAATACCGGGCGGCCGAAGAAGATTGAGTTTGGTTCGCGGATCCTGTCGCTGTTCCGCGTGCTGGCCTCGCTCAAAAGACTGCGTGGCACACCGCTCGATATTTTCGGCTATAGCGCCGAGCGCCGCCGCGAGCGCGCATTGATTCATACCTATGAGGATGGCCTTGATCTCATCGTCGCCAAGCTCAATGCCGACAATTACCCATGCACCATTGCGTTGGCGTCGCTGCCGGATATGGTGCGCGGCTTCGGCCCGGTGAAGATGAAAGCGATCGAGCGTTTCGAGCGCGAATGGCAGAAGCTGCAGCCCGAATTGCTCAACCCCGCGCCGGAAACCCAGCCAGCCGAGGCAGCAGAATGAGCGCTGTCTCCAGTCTCGATTACGATCTCGGCAACGAGATCACCATGCTGCGCGAGACGGTGCATGATTTCGCCGAAGATGAGATCGCGCCGCGCGCCGCGGAGATCGACAAGAGCGACGCGTTTCCGCGCGATCTCTGGCCGAAGATGGGCGCGCTCGGCCTGCTGGGCATCACCGTCGAAGAGGAATTCGGCGGCGCCGGCATGGGTTATCTCGCGCATGTCGTCGCGATGGAAGAGATCAGCCGCGCCTCGGCCTCGGTCGGCCTATCCTACGGCGCGCATAGCAACCTTTGCGTCAATCAGATCCGTCGCAACGGCAGCGATGCACAGAAGCGCAAATACCTGCCAAAGCTGATCGACGGCAGCCATGTCGGCGCGTTAGCGATGAGCGAGACCGGCGCGGGCTCGGATGTCGTCTCGATGACGACGCGCGCCGAGAGAAAGGGTGACCGCTACATCCTCAACGGCAGCAAGATGTGGATCACCAACGGCGCCTATGCCGACGTGCTGGTGGTTTATGCCAAAACCGAGCCGAAAGGCGGCTCACGCGGCATCAGCGCCTTCCTCATCGAGAAGGACATGAAGGGCTTCGCGCCGGCGCAAAAGCTCGACAAGCTCGGCATGCGCGGCTCGCCGACCTCGGAGCTGGTCTTCACCGATTGCGAAGTGCCGGCGGAAAACCTGCTCGGGCCGCTGAATAACGGCGTGAAAGTGCTGATGAGCGGGCTCGATTACGAGCGTGCCGTGCTCGCGGCCGGACCGATCGGTATCATGCAAGCGGCGCTCGATCTCGTGATCCCCTACATCCATGAGCGCAAGCAATTCGGCCAGGCGATCGGCGAATTCCAGCTCATGCAAGGCAAGCTCGCCGACATGTACACGACGCTCGGGGCGTGTCGCGCCTACGTTTATGCCGTGGCGCGCGCTTGCGATCGCGGCGCTGTCACGCGGCGCGACGCGGCGGGCGCGATCCTCTACGCGGCCGAGAACGCGACACAGCTGGCGCTGCAAGCGATCCAGGCGCTGGGCGGTACCGGCTATATCAACGAATCCCCGGCGGGGCGGCTGCTGCGCGACGCCAAGCTCTATGAGATCGGCGCCGGCACGTCGGAAATCCGCCGCATGCTGATCGGCCGCGAGCTCTTCGAAGAAACGAAATAAGGAATGAGCACACCGATCAAGACGAACATTGACCGCAACGCGGAAAGCTTTCGCGCGAATGCGCAGGCCATGCGCGGCCTGGTCGACGATCTCAAAGCCAAGCTCGACACCATCGCGCAAGGCGGCGGCGAAGCGGCGCGCCAGCGCCACACCGCCCGCGGCAAGCTGCTGGTGCGCGATCGCATCCAAACGCTGATCGATCCCGGCGCGCCTTTCCTCGAGCTCTCGGCACTGGCGGCGCATGGCATGTATGGCGAAGACGTGCCGGCGGCCGGCATCGTCACCGGCATCGCGCCGATCATGGGCCGCGAATGCGTCATCGTCGCCAATGACGCGACCGTGAAAGGCGGCACTTATTATCCGGTCACGGTGAAGAAGCATCTGCGCGCGCAGGAGATCGCGCGCCAGAACAACCTGCCCTGCCTCTATCTCGTCGATTCCGGCGGTGCGCATCTGCCGAGCCAGGACGAGGTCTTTCCCGATCGCGAGCATTTCGGCCGCATCTTCTACAACCAGGCCAATCTGTCAGCAGCCGGCATTCCGCAGATCGCAGTAGTCATGGGCTCCTGCACCGCCGGTGGCGCGTATGTGCCGGCCATGGCGGATGAGAGCATCATCGTCCAAGGCCAGGGCACGATTTTCCTGGGCGGCCCGCCACTAGTAAAAGCGGCGACCGGCGAAATCGTCAGTGCCGAAGAGCTCGGCGGCGCTCAGCTACACGCGCGCACGTCCGGGGTGGTCGATCATCTCGCCCGCGATGATGGCGAGGCGCTCGGCATCGCGCGACGTATCATCGGCAATCTCAACCGCGTGAAGCGGCCGAACCTCGACATCGTCGAGCCACAAGAGCCGGCTTACGACACGCAGGACCTTTACGGCATCGTGCCAAGCGATATGCGCAAGAGCTATGACGTGCGCGAGGTGATCGCGCGGCTGGTCGATGGCAGCGTGCTCGACGAGTTCAAGCCGCTTTACGGCGCGACCTTAGTCTGCGGCTTCGCGCGGCTCTGGGGTTATCCCATCGGCGTTGTCGCCAATAACGGCGTGCTCTTCTCGGAAAGCGCGCTCAAAGGCGCGCATTTCATCGAGCTCTGCGCCCAGCGCGGTATCCCACTCGTCTTTCTACAGAACATCACCGGCTTCATGGTCGGCAAGAAATATGAGAGCGGCGGCATCGCCAAAGACGGCGCCAAGATGGTGACCGCCGTCGCCTGTGCCGCCGTGCCGAAATTCACCGTGATCATCGGCGGCAGCTTCGGCGCCGGCAATTACGCGATGGCGGGCCGCGCCTATGACCCGCGCTTCCTCTTCGCCTGGCCGAATGCGCGCATTTCGGTGATGGGCGGCGAGCAGGCGGCGAATGTGCTCGCGACGGTGCGGCGCGACGGCATCGAAGCGCGCGGCGAGAAATGGGACGACGCCGAGGAGGAAGCCTTCAAGGCGCCGATCCGCGCGCAATACGAAACGCAAGGACATCCCTATTACGCGAGCGCGCGGCTCTGGGATGACGGCATTATCGACCCCGCCGACACGCGCCGCGTGCTGGCGCTCGCTCTCTCGGCCAGCCTCAACGCGCCGATCGAGAAAACCGAATTCGGCGTGTTCCGGATGTGACCAAGCTGTTCGACAAAATCCTCATCGCCAATCGCGGCGAGATCGCCTGCCGCGTGATGCGCACGGCCAAGCGCCTCGGCATCCGCACGGTTGCGGTTTATTCCGAGGCCGATGCCAACGCGCTGCATGTCGCGACCGCCGATGAAGCGGTCCTGATCGGCCCGCCGCCGGCACGCGAAAGCTATCTCGACGTCGCGCGCATTATCGACGCGGCGAAACGCAGCGGCGCGCAAGCGATCCATCCCGGCTACGGCTTCCTCTCCGAGAACGCGGATTTCGCCGCCGCCTGCGAGGCCGCCGGTATCGCCTTCATTGGACCGCCCGCCGCCGCGATCCGCGCCATGGGCTCGAAAGCCAAGGCGAAGGCGCTGATGGCGAAAGCCGGCGTGCCGCTAGTGCCCGGCTACCACGGCGAAGAGCAGAGCGACGCGCGGCTGACGCAGGAAGCGCGCGCCATCGGCTATCCCGTGCTGGTGAAAGCCTCGGCCGGCGGCGGCGGTAAAGGCATGCGCATCGTGCAAGACGAACATGCGCTGCCCGAAGCGCTGGCCGGAGCCCGCCGCGAGGCGAAAGCGTCCTTCGGCGACGACCGCTTGCTGATCGAGAAATATCTCATCGATCCGCGCCATATAGAAATGCAGGTCTTTGCAGACTTGCATGGCAATTGTATCCATCTCTTCGAGCGCGATTGCTCGATCCAGCGCCGGCACCAGAAGCTGATCGAGGAAGCGCCCGCGCCCGGCCTCAGCGACGCGCAACGCGCCGAGTTGCAGAAAGCCGCGGTCGCGGCGGCGCGCGCCGTCGACTACCGCGGCGCCGGCACGATCGAGTTCGTCTCGGCCGAAGGAAAATTCTACTTCATCGAGATGAACACGCGGCTCCAGGTCGAGCATGTCGTGACCGAGATGATCACCGGTCTTGATCTGGTCGAATGGCAGATCCGCGTCGCCGCCGGTGAGACGCTGCCGCTGATGCAGGATGCGGTCAAGCAGCAAGGCCATGCGATCGAGCTGCGGCTCTATGCCGAAGATCCGGCGCGCGATTACCTGCCCAGCGCCGGGCCGCTCGCGCTGCTGCGCTTTCCCGCGCCGAACGAGACGCTGCGCGTCGAGACCGGCTATCGCCAGGGCGATCGCATCAGCCCTTATTACGATGCGCTGATCGCCAAGCTGATCACCTGGGGCGAGAATCGCGAGGTCGCGCTGCAGCGGCTGCGCGCCGCGCTCGCGCAAACCCGCGTCGCCGGGATCACGACCAATCGCGCGCTGCTGCAGCACATCCTGGCACATCCCGATTTCGCCGCCCGCGCCGGCGATACCGGCTTCATCGCGCGGCATCACGATGCGTTGTTGCTGCACGACACGCCACCCGCCGCTTTGGCCGTCGCCGCAGTCAGCATTCTGTATGACCAGCCGCAACGCTCGCTCGATCCACATTCGCCTTGGGCGCAGCGCGATTTCTGGCGGCTCGGCGGCGCGGCATGCCAAAGCTTTCATTTCCGCGTCGGCAAGAAGACACACGATGTGCGCATTGCGCGTGACGGCGACATCACCGTCGACGGCGCGCGGGCCGAACCTGCAAGCGATGCATCCGTGCTGCGGCTCGGCAGCGAGTTTTGGGTTGCGCTGGCGGACGCGACCGTGCGCATCGCCTATCTCGATCCGCTGGCGCCGAGCGAAGCGAGCGGCGCGAGCGCCGGCAAGATCGTCGCGCCGATGCCCGGCAAAGTCAGCGCCGTGCTGGTCGAGCCCGGCGCAACCGTGCAGCGCGGTCAGACATTGATGGTTATAGAAGCGATGAAGATGGAGCATGCCATCGCAGCGCCTTCAGATGGCGTGGTCGAATCCGTCGGTTTCGCGCCCGGTGCACTGGTCGAGGAAGGCGTCGAGCTCCTCAAGCTGAAAGGCACGCCATGATCCGCAAGCTCAAATCCGGCGAATACCGGCTCTACTCGAGCAAGAAGAATCCGAAGACCGGCCGGCGCCGCAACCTCGGCACCTTCAGCAGCCGCGCCGCCGCCGAGAAACACGAACGCGCGGTGCAATTCTTCAAGCGGCACTGAGTCCCGCACGAAATTGACGCCTTCGGGCGCGCGTGCTACCCGGCCCCCCTATAAAGGGCGGGAATATGGGGTTTCGCGTCACTCTCAAGCCGAGCGGGCACTCTTTCGAGGCGCCCGAGGGAAGCAACGTCCTCCGTTCGGCGCTCGAGGCCGGCTACAACCTGCCCTATAGCTGCCGCGCCGGTGGCTGCTCGACCTGCAAGGCGCATATCAGCGAAGGCCGGGTCGATCACGCGCTCTCG
>DATMZZ010000027.1:0-8266 GCA_035573175.1 Allostellaceae bacterium | reverse complement strand
TGTCGCGCTTGCGGAACACGGCCAGCGGCAGATCGACCGTCACTGCGTGCTCCTGGCCGACATAGCGCATGTCGGCCGCGCGCTTGACCACGACCTTCTGCGGCTTCACCGACGCGTTTGCGATGGCGCTGCGGCCCTGGTCTTCCAGCTCGCGGTAGACCTTTTCGATCTGCTCGAAGGACGCCTCGTCGAGCCGCGTGAACCACGTGCGCACGAAGTCGTAGCGCAGATCGGAGAACAGCATGCCGAAGGCCGAGAACACGCCCGGCGCGCGCGGAATGATGACGCGGCGGATGCCGAGCTCTTTGGCGATCGCCGTCGCGTGGAGCGGCCCGGCGCCGCCATAAGCGACGAGCGCGAAATCGCCGATATCGAGTCCGCGCTCGGTGGTGACGGCTTTCACCGCGTAGGACATCGCCGTCGAGGCGATGCGCAGGATGCCGTTCGCCGCCTGCGTCGCGCTCATGCCGAGTGGATCGCCGACATGGGTCTTGAGCGCAAGGGTGGCGGCTTCGGCATCGAGCTTCATCTCGCCGCCCAGGAAGCGGTCGGCGCCGAGGCGGCCGAGCGCGAGATTGGCATCGGTCACGGTCGGCTCGGTGCCGCCGAGTCCGTAGCAAGCCGGGCCGGGCGAGGCGCCGGCGCTTTGCGGGCCGACGCGCAGCATCCCGTCCTCGACGCGCGCGATCGAGCCGCCGCCGGTGCCGACCTCGAAAATATCCATCATCGCGATCTGGATCGGCAGCGCGGTGTTGTAGCCGCCGAGCAGCGCCGCGCCCGTCGTCAGCGCCTCGCCCTGATAGATCACGCCGGCCTTCGCCGTGGTGCCGCCCATGTCGAAGGCGATCGCATTCTGCAGGCCGATCGCCTGGCACATGGCGCGCGTGCCGATGACGCCCGAGGCCGGGCCCGATTCCATCATGCGCACACAATGGTCTTGCGCCTGATTGGCTTCGTAGAGACCGCCGGTCGATTGCACGACGAGGAACGAGCCTTTGCAGCCTTCCTGACGGATGTGGCTCTCGATCTCGCCGATATACGCGCGGACGCGCGGGCCGATATAGGCATTGGCCGCAACCGTCGAGCAGCGCTCGAACTCGCGATATTCCTGGCTGAGCTCGTGGCTCGCCGAGACGAACATCCGCGGATGATTGCGCAGCAAGATCTCTTTGGCGCGCGCTTCGTGCGCCGGGTTGCGATAGGAATGGAGAAACATGATCGCGACCGCGGCGATGCCGAGCGCCTCAAGCCGTTTGCCCAGCGCGACGATCTCGTCATCGCTCATCAGTGTGCGGATCGAGCCGTCGGCGATGATGCGCTCATTCACCTCGAAGCGCAGCGCGCGCTCGATCAGTGGCACATGCTTCTGGAAGAAGAGATTGTAGGAGTCCGGCCGGTTGACGCGGCCGATCTCGTAGATGTCGCGAAAGCCCTTGGTGGTGAGGAGGGCCGTCTTGGCGCCGGTGCGCTCTAAGAGCGTGTTGATGGCGACGGTCGAGCCGTGGAGGAAAAGCCCGGCGTTCTGATAGGCGGCGCCGGCCTTGGCGACGCCGTTGTTGATGCCTTCAACCAGACGGTGCGGCGTGGTCAGGCTCTTGCCGAGGAGCAGCTTGCCGGTCGCTTCGTCGAAAGCGGCGACGTCGGTGAAAGTGCCGCCAATATCGGTACCGAGCCGCAGGCCTTCACCCGCGCGCGACGCATCTGCCATAGGATTTTCGCCCCTCTTTTTCGGCCGCGGAATGTAGCGAGAGGGCTGCTTCCAAGCAATTCCGAATGCATTGTTGCAGTACGATCCTGCGTCCTTCGACAAGCTCAGGACGAGGAATAGGGAGTCGGGCATCTACCGGAGGATGCCGCGCACAACTTCCCTCGTCCTGAGCTTGTCGAAGGACGCAGGCTGCAATTGCAACGCTTGCGCGCGTGCCGCATATTCCCGGCCAATCAATCAAGGGAGCCTCCATGCCCGATACGCTCGCCACGCGCAATCGCCGCGCCGATCCGGTCATTACCGAGATCGTGCGCGCGGGCGTGCTCGCCGTCACCGGCGAGATGAAGACCAATCTCATGCGTACCGCCTATAACCTCATCATCTACGAGGCGCTGGATTTCACCTGCGGTCTCTTCACCGCCGACGGGCGCACGGTATCGATCGGCCTCGGCCTGCCGATGTTCATCCGCGGCATGGGCGAGACGATCAAGGCCAAGCTCGCGCATTTCAAAGACGACATCCAGCCGGGCGACATCCTCATCACCAACGATGCCTATATCACCGGCTCGCATCTGAACCACGTCACCTTGTCGCTGCCGATCTTCCACAAGGATCGGCTCGTCGGCTTCTCCTGCTGCATGGCGCATTGGCTCGATATCGGCGGCGTGCTCGCGAGCGTGACGACCGACATCTATTCCGAAGGACTGCAGATCCCGATCTGCAAACTCTATCGCGGCGGCGAGGTGAATCAGGACGTCGTCGACATGATCCGCATCAATGTACGCGTGCCGGAACGCGCGATGGGCGATCTGCGCGCGCAGGTGACGGCGGTAAAGACCGGCGAGAAGCGTTTCCAGGAACTGGTCGAGCGCTACGGCGCCGACGAGGTGCTCGCCTCGATCGACGAGATCATGGACCGCTCCGAAGTCTCGGCGCGCGCCCGCACCGCGACGATCCCCGACGGCGTCTACGAAGCCGAGAGCTTCATGGACGATGACGGCTACGAGCTCGGCAAACGCGTGCCGATCAAGGTGAAGTTCACCGTGAAGGGAGACGAGGCGACGATCGATCTCTCCGATGTCAGCCCGCAAGTGCGCGGCTTTTATAATTCGGGCTACAGCACCGCGATCGCCTGCGCCCAAGTCGCTTATAAATGCCTCACCTCGCCGACCGATTATCCGATCAATGACGGCAGCTTCCGCTCGCTGACCGTGATCGCGCCGCCCGGCCGCGTCGTCAGCGCGGTGAAGCCGGCGGCGATGCGGCGCTGGATGACGTTCCCGATGACCATCGTCGACACGATCTTCAAGGCGGTGGCGCCGGCGATCCCGGATCGCGTCGCGGCGGGGCATCACGCCGATCTCATCATCGCGCAGTTCATCGGCTTCAGTAACAACCAATTCATCTTCGCCGGTCTCAGCCACGCCGGCGGCGGCTGGGGCGCGAAGAAGACCGAAGACGGCGTTTCCGCGACCATCGCGATGAATGACGGTGACACCCATAATTCGCCGATCGAGTTGCTCGAGGTGAAGTATCCGCTCTTCGCCGAGCGCTACGAGCTGGTGCCGGATTCAGGCGGCGCTGGCAAATATCGCGGCGGCCTCGGTGTCGACCGCGAAGTGCAGCCGCTGATCGAGCTGAAATTCACCTCCCATATCGAGCGCTCGCAATGCAAGCCTTGGGGTCTCTTCGGCGGCGGCGATGCGATGCCGAACGCGCTCTTCCTTCGCAAGGACGGCAAGAGCCTCGGCGATCTGCCGAATGCCAAGGCCTTTACCTTGTCGCTGACGCTCGGCGATAGCGCCACCATCCGTGGTGGCGGGGGTGGCGGCTACGGCGATCCGACCGAGCGCGAGCCGGAGAAAGTCCGCGAGGACGTCTATCAAGGCTATGTCTCGCTCGGCGCCGCGCGCGATACCTACGGCGTTGTCCTCGACGCCGAGACGCTGACGATCGACGCCGCCGCGACGCAGAAGCGGCGGGCGGAGATTCGCGCGGCGGCTAAATAAGGCGCGCTTCGGCTAAATAAATTCCCTCTCCGCCCTTGAGGGCGGAGAGGGTAGGGTGAGGTGGGTGATGCCGATAATGCGCGATCTCCGCTGCTGAGGCACACCTCACCCTCCCAATGCTTCGCATTTGACCCCTCCCTCTCCCCGCAAGCGCGGAGAGGGGCCTCTAGAGCGCTTGCGCCTCTATTCTGCCGCGGTCGCCTTCGCCGACGTCAGCCGCGCGATGATCTCATCCGTCGACATCACATCGCCGAAGATGCGCAGGATATTGGCGAGCGTCGCGTTATGCTCTTCATCGCTCGCGGCGGCGTTCGCGTCCGAGACCATGACCGTCTTGTAGTTCAGCATCATCGCGTCGCGTGCCGTCGACTCGCAGCAGGTGTTGGTGACCGTGCCGGTGACCAGCACCGTGTCGATGCCGCGCTCTTTCAAGAGCTTGTCGAGCTCGCTCGAGCCCTGAATGAAGGCGCTGAATCGGTTCTTCTCGACCTTGAGATCGGCTTGCTTCACATCAAGCGCATCATGCAGCGCCTGGCCATGGGAGCCGCGGGCAAGGCCTTTCGAGGTATCGCCTCGGTTGGCGGTCTTCGTGACGTCTTCATAGAAGACGCTCCACGTCTTTTTGTCCTGCTCGGTATGCGTCATCTGAATCCAGGCGACCACGCCGCCCGCGGCGCGCGTTGCCGCTGCGAGCTTGTTGACGTTCGGCACGATATCGCGCGCCACCGGCACTTCGGTCGGATAGGGCGGCAGCATGAAGACATTCTGCAAATCGACGACGAGCAACGCCGTCGATGGACCGACGAGCGTATCGAACGCATGCAACTTGCCGCGCGTGCGCGTGACGCGATCAGTGATGTATTGCGGAATCTCGACCTTATGCATGCTGCGATCTCCCTCTTGTGTGCCCCGCCTTCCCTCATTGTCACCCCCGCGGAAGCGGGGGTCTAGAGGGACATCGCGGTGGTATCCCGGATTCCCGCTTACACGGGAATGGCCCCCGAAATTACGGTCGCGCCTCGCATATCGCGCGCCAGATGCGCTCGGGCGTGGCCGGCATTTCGAGATGCGGCACGCCGAGCGCGTCGGCGATGGCGCCGATGACGGCCGAGGTCGCGGGCGTGATGCCGGCCTCGCCGGCGCCTTTGACGCCGAGCGGGTTGCTGTCGGTCGGCACCGCGTTCTGCTTGGTCGCGAAATTCGGCAAATCGCACGCCAGTGGCATCGCGTAATCCATGAAGCTGCCGGAGAGAAGCTGACCGTCCTTGTCGAAGACGATTGCTTCCATCAGCGCCTGACCGATGCCTTGCGCCGCGCCGCCATGCACCTGGCCCTCGACGATCATCGGATTGATGATGCGGCCGGCATCGTCGACCGTCGCATAGCGGACGATGCGGACGCTGCCGAGCTCGGGATCGATCTCAACCTCGCAGGCCGCGGAGCCATTGGGATGCGCATGGAGGCGCGTGTTGAGGATCGACGTCGCGGCGAGCGGCCCGCGGAGATCTTCAGGCAGGCGCGGATCCTCGGCGCTCGCCGCGAGATCGAAGAGACCAATCGAGCGATCGGTGCCGGCGACGGTGAAGCGGCCATCGGCGAAAGCGAGGTCGCTCTCGGCGACTTCAAGCTTCAGCGCGGCGAGCTTCTTGGCGCGCGCGACGATCTCGGTCGAGGCGCGCACCAGCACCGCGCCGCCGAGGCGCATCGAGCGGTCGGAATGCGTGCCGCCGCCGGAGACCGAGACGGCAGTGTCGCCGAACAGAACCGAGACGCGCTCGAGCGGCACTTGCAGGATGTCGGCGACGACTTGCGCGAAGCTCGTCTCATGACCCTGGCCGGAGGCTTGCGTGCCGATCGCGGCGTCGACGCGGCCTTCGGCAAGCACCCGGATATCGCTGCGCTCGTCGACGAAGCCGGTCGGCGATTCGAGATAGTTCACCACCGCGATGCCGCGCTTGAGGCCTTTCGCTTGCGCCGCCGCGCGACGGGTCGGGAAGCCGGCCCAATCGACCAGCTTCAGCACGCTTTCCATATTGTCGGCGAACGCCCCGCAATCGTAGCGATGGCCGAGCGGCGATTGATAGGGCAGGGCCTTTGCCGGAATAATGTTGCGGCGGCGCAGCTCGTCGCGCGCAATGCCGAGCTCGGCGGCGGCGAGATCGATCATGCGCTCGAGGATGAAATTCGATTCCGGCCGGCCGGCGCCGCGATAGACCGACATCGGCACGGTATTGGTCGCAACGCCTTTGACGCTCACACGCTGCGCCGGGATGTCATAGACATTCCCCGCCATGCGCGTGACGTTGTTGAGCACGGCGTAGGACACCGGATAGGCGCCGAGATTGCCGGCATAGGAAAGCTGCAGCGCGAGGAATTTGCCGTCTTTGTCGAGCGCGAGCGCGCCTTCCACCTCGACATCGCGCGCCTGGAAATCGGCGAGGAAGGCTTCGGCGCGGCTCGAATTCCATTTGACCGGCCGCCCAACTTTGCGCGCCGCCCAGGCGAGCGCGGCATATTCGGGATAGACAGATGAGCGCACACCGAAGCCGCCGCCGACATCACCGGTGATCACACGTACGTTGTTCATCGGCACGCCGAGGCAGGAGGCGACGGTGAATTTGATGCGGTGGACGCCTTGGCTCACCGAATGGATGGTGAAGCTCTCGGTCGCATTGTCGTATTCAGCGATGGCGCAGCGCGGCTCCATCGGCGCGCCGCTGACGCGTTGATTGTGGCTTTCGAGCCGGATGATCTTATGCGCGCGCGCGAAAGCGGCTTCGGTCGCGGCGCCGTCGCCATTCTGCGATTCAACCAGCAGATTGCCGCCACGCTCATCCCAAAGCCGCGGCGCGTTCGGCGCCAGCGCGGTCGCGACATCGACCGCGGCCGGCAGCACTTCGTAATCGACATCGATGCTCTCCGCCGCATCGCGCGCGGCGTCGAGCGTCTCGGCGATCACATAAGCGACCGCCTCGCCGACGAAACGTACCTTGCCCTCGGCGAGCGGCGGCTGTCCCGGCGGCGGGCCGAAGGGCATGGCTTCGGGACCGAAAGCCGGCTTCGTGATCTCGAAATGATCGGCGCCGCTCGGCCCATGCTGCATCGTCTTGTGCCCGTCGGCGGCGTAGTCGGCACCCGTGAGGATAGCGAGCACGCCGGGCAAGGTCTTCGCCGCGCGTGTATCGATCGCGCGGATGCGGGCATGCGCATGCGGCGAGCGCAGCACATAGGCATGTGCTTGGCGCGGCAGATTGATGTCGTCGGTGAAACGGCCTTGGCCGGTGAGGAGCCGGCGGTCCTCTTTGCGCCTGATGGGTTGGCCGATGAGCGGGGTCATGGGTCTCCCCAAATGCAACGCGTGACTATTTGGCGCCAGGCTATTTAGCGAAAGCCGGTTCCTTGATGCGCACGAAATCGTAGACGCGCTCGGCCAGCGGCTGATGTTGCTTCATCGTGAAGCGGCCCGAGCGGACGCGATAGCTCGCCGGGTCGAGACCAGGCGGCGTGCCGCCGGCTTCGAATTCCTTCAGAGCGCGCAGCAGCAGGCGGCGGATCTGGATGATCGTCGTGTCGCTCTTGCCAAGATGCTCGATCGACCGATCGGCGATCGGCCCCATCGATTCCTGAATGCCGCAATCTTGAATGCCGAGGCCGAACATGCCGGTATAGGATTTGCCGCTCGCCTGCAGCGCGCGGTCGATCATGTAATCGTTGTCCTTATTGAGGACGGCGCGGTCGCTGCTGGGCAGCAGTTCGGGATGGATGAAATGGAAGTTCTTCGATTCTTCCATATCCTCGTCGGAGAGCGGCCGGTCGGGCCAATATTCGACGCTGTAATTCATCGTCGTTTCGTCGTCGAGCGGCACCCAGACATGGGCGCCGATCGGCGAGGTTGAGATCAGCTTGTGGAACGGCATCAGCATGACATTCGCGGTGAGTGCGCTGTTGCCGTCGGACAGATCGCGGCCGGTGATCGAGATCAGGCCGCAATCCGCCGGTATCACCTCATAGCGAGTCGGAATCGGGATCGGCCGGCCGTCGGGCCCGTCCGCCGTCCCTTGATGGAGGAAGCTCAGATGGCTGACATCGAAGCCGCCTTCGAGCGCCTGCAGCCAATTGCATTCCTGCAGGTGGCGCGTGACGTAGCGATGCGACGCCGGTACTAGCGTCCATTCGATCTCGGGGAATTCGGGCTTCAGCTCCGGCGGTCCCATATAGGCCCAGACGAGGCCGCCGCGCTCGATACACGGGTAAGCCGTGATCTTGATCTTGCGCTTGAAATCCTTGTCCCAGGGCTCGCTGGGCAGATCGACGCAATTGCCCTCGATGTCGAATTTCCAGCCGTGATAGACGCAGCGCAGGCCGCATTCCTCGTTGCGGCCGAAGAACAGCGACGCGGTGCGATGCGGGCAGCGCTCGTCGATGAGGCCGACACGGCCTTGCGTGTCGCGGAAGGCGACGAGCTTCTCGCCGAGCAGCTTCACCCGCATCGGCGCGCCATCGGGCTCGGGAAGCTGATCGGAGAACAGCGCCGGGATCCAATAGCGTC
>DATMZZ010000026.1:0-8266 GCA_035573175.1 Allostellaceae bacterium | reverse complement strand
ATCAGACCTCGATCCACGGATCCCATCAGGGCTCGCGGCCATGTCAGGCTGCATCCACAAGCCGAACACATGACCGCAACTGGCCGCATCCCACACGCGCAAAAAACCCTTGCCAAGCGGGGGCCATCCACACATGACGATGTGATAGACTGTAGTCTCAAGAAGTCGGTATCGGTACGCTTCGCCTTACCTCGTGGCTCAGCGTGAAAGCGCCGCAGCTCGCTTCGAGCAGCCGTGCGCGCAGCGCCGGTAGCGGCAGATAGCTCGCGAGCCGCAGCCAGTACCAGCGTGAGAGCGGCGTCACACCTTCGCGGCGCTTGGCCCAGAGCCAGGCGCGCGTCATCGCCCGCCGCGTTGCCATGGTCGCAAGCTCGGGCGGCACCTCGTGCTCGGCGAGGAAATGCACGACCGTCAGGTTGGTGTCGTGCAGCAATTGCGGCCCGCCGTCATTGAGCCGGTCTTGCGGCGCCGCCGGATGCAGCACCGCCAGCACATTGAGCGCGACGAAGGGGGCGCGTGCGGAAAGACGCAGCAGCAGCGAGTAATCCTGGACGAAGACGCGCTCGTCGCTTCCGCCGACCGAGAGCGCGAGATCGCGGCGGATGAGGCAATTGCTCGGGCCGAGATAGCATTCGCGCAGCAGCGGCTTCAGTGCCTGCTCGATGCGCTCAGGCGGCTGCTCGGTTGCGCGCGCCCTGAGGTCATAGGTGAGGCCGATGCGCGCCAGCGCGTCCTCGGCATCGACATAGGTGGCGGATTGCCCATAGGCGAGGGCGGCCTTGGGATGGCGCTGAAGCGCGACGAGGAGTTGCGCCGTTGCATCGGGCAGCAGCACATCGTCGCCATCGACCAGTTTCACCAGCGGGAAACGCGCCGTGCGCAGCCCGCGATTGGTGGTGACGCTCGGCCCCGCATTGGCTTGGCTCAGAACGCGGACATCGCCGAGCGCAGGCGTGTGCTGCTCCAGCTCCTCGCGCGAGCCGTCGGTCGAGCCGTCATCGATGAAGATGAATTCGCGCGCGAAATCGCCGCGCTGGCTGCCAAGTCCGGCGATGACCTGGCGCAAGAAGCGCCGCTTGTTGAACACCGGGATGACAAAGCTGACGCCGTCAGCCATGGCGTCGAAATCGGAGGATTAGACTCCTCTCCGCCCTCGGGGGCGGAGAGGGACAACCCGTTCGATCGCTCTTCGCGATCGAACCCTCTGGGGCCAACCGCGAAGAGCGGTTGGCCGGGTTGTCGGTGAGGTGGGGGGTGAAATCGCAACGCCGGAAAGACACGTCACCCTCCCGTCGCGTCGCGCCTGGGCCCTCCCTCTCCCCGCTCCTGAGCCTGTCGAAGGGGCGCGGAGAGGGAAAGACCGTCCGCTTAGTCGCGCTTCATCACGACGTTGCCCGACATCTCTTCGACGCTGCTGAGCTTGATCAGCACCGCCGAGCCCTTCTTCTCAGGGTCGGGACGGCGCTCGGCTTCGGGGATCAGTTCCCATACCTTCTCGCGGTCGGCGCCGTCATTGAGCACCGTCGCGTCGCCGTAGAAGCGGAGAACGCCGCCGCGGAAGTCTTTCCCCGCCTTGGCGGCGTTGCGATAGAACACCGCGACATGCGGGTTCTCGAGCACGCGCTTGGCGGCGCTGCGATTGCTGCGTTCCCAATAGCAGAGCGTGTCGTCGTTGAAGGCGACGACGCTGCCCTTGGGGCTGATCTGCGGCCGGCCGTCCTTCGAGGCGGTGCCGAGCAGGCAAGGCGTGCCGTCGGCGAGTGCCGCGTTCAGCAGGTCGCGGATCGTCTGAGTTAACTGGATAGCCATTCTTGCTCCCCATTTTGCCCGGCAGCGCCGGGGGTTTCTTTGCGAATGCGGGGGAGATTGCGGGATTTGCACCCTCTCGGCAAGACCGTGGGGCTTTGTTGATGTAAAGGTGAACGGGGATAAGCGGGGAAATCCCATGCAAAGAGTAGGGGTGCGATGTTGCGTCGCTGGCGGTGGGCCGGCCGGGGTGATGGCGGGACTGTTGCTGGCGCGTGCCGGCATCGATGTCGTGGTGCTGGAAAAGCACGCGGATTTCTTCCGCGATTTCCGCGGCGACACGATCCACCCCTCGACCCTCGAGCTGATGCATGACCTCGGCAGTCTCGACGATCTGCTGAAGCTGCCGCATGAGGAGGCGCACCACCTCGCTTTCCAATTCGGCGCGCTCAAAGGCGTTGTCGCCGATTTCGACCGGGCGAAGCTGCGCTTTCCTTTCATCGCCTTCATGCCGCAATGGGATTTCCTCAACTTCCTCGCGCGCCGTGCCGCGCGCTATCCCACTTTCTCGCTGAAGATGAGCGCCGAGGTCACCGGGCTCATCGAGGAGAACGGCCGCGTGGTCGGCGTTACCGCGACCACGCCGCGCGGCCCACTCGATGTGCGCGCCGATCTCGTCATCGCTGCCGATGGCCGGCATTCGATCGTGCGCGAGAAATCGGGCCTCGCTGTCGAGGATATCGGCGCGCCGATGGACGTGCTGTGGTTCGGCCTGCCGCGGCACCGCACCGATCCCGACGAGACGATGGGCCGTTTCGCCCCGGGCTCGATCTTCATCGCCATCGACCGGCGCGATTATTGGCAATGCGGCTATGTCATCGCCAAAGGCAGCTTCGATGCGATCCGTGCGCGCGGCCTGGCCGCTTTCCAGCAAGGCGTCGCGGCGATGTTCCCGGAAGTGGCCGATCGCGTCGGGCAACTCGACGATTGGGACAAGATCAAGCTGCTTACCGTGCAAGTGAACCGGCTGAAGCGCTGGTACCGGCCGGGTCTGCTCTGCATCGGCGATGCGGCGCATGCGATGTCGCCCGTGGGCGGCGTCGGCATCAACCTTGCCGTTCAGGATGCGGTCGCCGCATCCAATATTCTCGCCGCGCGGCTGGCCGAGCGCCGCGTCACCGAAGACGATCTGGCCCAGGTGCAGAAGCGGCGCGAATTCCCGATGGGCATCACGCAAGCCTTTCAGGTGTTTGTGCAGAACCGCGTCCTGGCGCCGACGCTTGGCGGCCAGCTCGGCAAGCCGCCCTTGGTGATGCGGTTGCTGCAGCGCTTCCCGGCGCTGCGCTCGCTGCCGGCACGCTGGCTCGGCCTCGGCGTGCGCCCCGAGCATATCCACACCGCGCCTCGCTGGCCGGAAAAAGAACCGCCGGTTCAAGCCTAGCGACTCGGGGTTGAGGCGCACGCCGGCGCGTGCCATAAACCCGCTTATGGCGGCAAAAAAGCGTTCTCCTTCAAGGCGATCGGCAAAGAAATCGGCCAAGCGACCGGCGCCCGCCCGGCGCGCGGCGGCAAAGCCCGCCAAGCATGTGGCCGCCGATCCTGGCGCGGCCTTCTGCGCGGCGGTGGAGAGCGCCTTGAAGCGCGGCGAGCCGCAGGCGATCAGCGACGCGTCGTTGCGTCGCGTGTTGACCGCGGCCGTACGCGTCTATGCAGCAAAGGCGGAGGATGTTGGGCGCGAGATCGCGCCTTTCCTCGACAACGCCGTCACGGCGACCGAGACCGTCACCGCGGCTTGCGCGATGATCCGCGCCGCCGATCTCAATCTTTTCGACGTCGCGATGTGGTTCCGGCGTCCGGTCGCAGGCGAGGAATAGGGAGCGAAGGGATGGCGGAAGTAGAGATCGGGAACTTCGCGGATTTCGCCGAGGGTGATTACCGCGTGGTCGATGTCGATGGACTCGAGGTCGGCGTGTTCCGCATCGGCAAGAAGCTCGTCGCGTATAAGAACGAATGTCCGCATTACGGCGGACCGGTCTGCCAGGGCAAGATCTTCAACCAGACCGAAGAGGAACTCGGCACCGACAAGACCAGCCGCGGCCTGCGCTTCACCGCCGTGCGCAATATCGTCTGCCCGTGGCATGGCTACGAGTTCAACATCGAGACCGGCTGCCATCCCGGCGATCCGAACGTGCGTCTTGCGTCGATCGACGTCGCCGTGCGCGACAGCCGTATCTATCTGCAGGTGCCGGACGCCGCAGAATGAAGGCGGCGGAATTCGATTATGCGCGGCCTGCGACCGTCGAAGAGGTTTGCTGCTTGCTCGACGGCGCGACAGGTGACGGCAAGATTATTGCCGGCGGCCAGACGCTGGTGCCCCTGCTGGTGATGCGGTTGGCCCGGCCGACTCTCGTCATCGACATCAACCGCATCGAAACGCTGCAGGGCGTTGACGCCAACGACGGCGGCATCACGATCAAAGCTGCGACGCGCCAGGCCGATGTCCTCGCCGATACGGGTGTGCATCAACGCTTGCCGCTGCTGACGAAAGGGCTACGCCTCGTCGGTCATCCGCAGACACGCAATCGCGGCACGATCGGCGGCAGCCTCGCCAATGCCGATCCCGCTGCCGAGATCTGCCTTGTCGCCCGTACCCTCGATGCCGAAATCACCGTGCGCTCCAGCAAGGCGACGCGCCGGATCGCGATGCGCGATTTCTGCGCCGGCGCGATGACGACAGCCCTCGAACCCGAGGAATGCCTCACCGATGTGCGCTTTCCGCTATGGCGTGACGCCGGCCGCATCGGCACCGGCTTTACCGAAATGAGCGTGCGGCAGAGCGATTTCGCGCTCGTCGCCGCCGCCTGCCAGCTCGTGCTCGACAAGGATGGCGTCTGCCGCCGCATCGCGCTCGGCATCGGCGGTGCGGAAGCATCGCCGGTGCGCGCCGCTTCGGCCGAAAAGCGCCTCGCCGGCACGCGGCTCGAGGCGGGCGATATCGACAAAGCGATGGATGAGCTGCAAGCCGCGCTCTCGCCGCTCGGCGATGTCCATGCCTCGGCCGATTACCGGCGGCGCGTCGCCGGCGCGCTCGCCGCGCGCGTGATCGCCGAGGCGCGCGATGAAGCGAAGGCGGCTGCCTGATGTCTCAGCACGATATCTCTCTCACCGTCAACGGCCGCGCCTATCGCGGCACCGTGCCGGCGCGTTTGACCCTGGTCGATTTCCTGCGCGATCATTTGCGGTTGACCGGGACGCATACGGGCTGCGAGCACGGCGTCTGCGGCGCCTGCTCGATCCTCTTCGACGGCAAGCCGATGCGCTCCTGCCTCATCTTCGCGGTGCAGGCCGACGGCGCGACGATCACGACGGTCGAAGGTCTCGCGCCCGATCCCGCCGGTCTTAGCGTGCTGCAGGATTGCTTCTGGGAGACGCATGCTTTGCAATGCGGCTTCTGCACGCCCGGCATGTTGATTGCCGCGCAGGCGCTGCTCAATCGCAATCGTGCGCCGACGGATGAAGAGATCCGAGATGCGATCGGCGGCAATCTCTGCCGCTGTACTGGCTACAAGCAGATCATCGACGCGATCAAGCTCGCGGCGTCACGGCTGCAAGGCGCGAACGCACCGGTAGGACAGACGAATGGCGCAACCCATGGCTGATCAGGCTTTCCGCTATATCGCGAAGAAGCGCCGGCCGAAGGAGGATCGCCGCTTCATCGCCGGCGCTGGACGCTTCGTCGCCGATCTCGCACTGCCGGGGATGGTGCATGTCGCGCTGGTCGCGAGTCCTTATCCCTTCGCGCGCATTCGCAGCATCGATACCGAAATGGCGCTGGCGCTGCCGGGCGTCGTCGCGGTCCTGACTGGCGCCGAACTCGCCGCCGGCACCGATGCGGTGATGAGCGGCGTCGATGCGCCGAAGGTCAAACGCTGGCCGCTGGCGCATCAATTCGTGCGCTATCCGGGCGAATGGGTCGCGGCGGTCGTCGCCGAGAGCCGCGCGATCGCCGAAGACGCCGCCGAGCTGGTCGAGGTCGATTACGAGCCGCTGACGCCGGTCACCGATCCGGAAGCGGCGATGCTGTCCGATGCGCCGGCGGTGCATCCCGATCATGGCTCGAACGTGCTCTTCCGCAAGAAATGGGTCTGGGGCTCGGTTGAAGAGGATTTCGCCGCCGCCGATCACAAGCTGTCCTTCCGCGCGCGTTGGCACCGCAGCTCGACCGTGCCGATCGAGACCTTCGGCGTGGTCGCGCAATGGAATCCGGCGCAGCAACTGCTCGATGTCTGGGCCTCGATCCAGATGCCGAAATTCGCCGATCAGCTCGCGAAAGCGCTGCGGTTGCCCGGCAATGGCGTGCGCGTCCATTTCGATGTCGATGTCGGCGGCTCCTATGGCGTCAAGCGCGGTTTGAAGCATTCGATTCTCGTCGGCTTCCTCGCCAAGAAGCTCGGCATGCCGGTGCGGCTGATGGAAGACCGGCTGGAGAATATGCGCGGCGGCGATGCGCAGGGGCCGGACCGTATCTTCGATATGCAGGTCGCGTTCAGCCGCGAAGGCGTCATCCGCTCGCTCAAGATCCGCGCGCTCGACGATTGCGGCGCCCATGCCGGCCGCGCGCCGCTGCAATTGGGCAAGCCGATCGGTGCGATTTGCGGACCCTATCGCGTGAACTCGGTCGAATACGAAGCGATCAGCGTCACGACCAACAAGACACCGCAGGAAGCGGTGCGCGGCTTCGGCCAGTCGCCCACCAATTTCGCGCTCGAGACGGCGGTCGATCGGGTTGCCGCGGCGCTGGGCATGGATCGGCTCGCGGTGCGCCGCGCCAACCTCATCCGCGCCGGGGAGTTCCCCTACACCATTCCATCGGGCAGCACCTACGACAGCGGCGATTTCCAGACCGTTCTGGAGAAAGCGCTGACCGCCGCTGATTACCCGGCGCTGATCGCAAAACGCGATGAAGCGCGGCGCGCGGGCAAGCTCGCCGGCATCGGCATCGGCTGCTGTCTCGAGCCGTCGGGCGGCAATTCGGCGTTCGAGCCGCTCTTCAATCCGAAGAACGAGACGACGACCTGGATGGAGGCGGCGAGCATCAAGATCGATGGCGCCGGCGCTGTCGTGGTGTCGATCAACACCCCCTCCTCGGGCCAAGGCCATGAAAGCCTCGCCGCGACGGTGGTCGGCGAAGTGCTGGAGCGCGAGCCGGAGACCATCCGCGTCGTGCGCGCCGATTCGCTGTCGGCGCTGCCGTCCAACAGCCCGGTCGGCAGCCGCATGGCGATCATGCTCGGCGGCGCGGCGGCGGGCGCGGCAAAGAAGCTGAAAGAGACCGTCACGGCGATCGGCGCGCATAAGCTCGGTATCGCGGTCAGCGATGCCGAATACCGCGACGGCGCCGTGATCTCACGCGCTGATCCCGCGAAGAAGGTCACGTGGGAGCAGATCGCCGAGATCGCGCATCGCAAATTCCACGAGCTGCCGCCCGGCATCGAGCCGGGGCTGCAGGCGAGCCATGTGCTTGAAGTGCCGACCGGCGGCAAGTTGCCGACACCCGACGGCCGGGTGCAGATGTACCCTTGCTACGCTTTCGAGGCGCATATCGTCTATGCCGAGATCGATCGCGTCACTGGTCAGGTCTCGCTCGGGCCCTATGTCCTCGGCCATGATTGCGGCGTGATGATCAATCCCGAGATCGTCCATGGCATGACTTATGGCGGTGTCGCCCATGGCATCGGCGCCGCGCTCTATGAGCGCTTCCGCTACGACGAGAGCGGGCAGTTCCTCTCCGGCACTTTCATGGATTATCTGATCCCATCGGCGCATGAAGTGCCGGATGTCGCGATCGTCGATCACTGCACGCCGTCGCCGCTGACCGCGTTCGGTCAGAAAGGCTCGGGCGAGGCGGGTTATCTCGGCGCCCCGGCCGCGATATCATGCGCGGTGAATGACGCGCTGGCGCCGTTGGAGCTGAAGATCGCCGAATTGCCGATGACGCCGGGCCTGCTCGGCGATCTCATCGCGACGGGGAAGAAGGGATGAGACTTGGTTGCAAAAGGGCGCAGGTTGCTTAATGCAACGTTAGCGCCACAAGGGAGGCATCGTTGAATATCGATACGCATGGTCATTTCGTTCCCAGCTCCTTCCTCGAAGGCGTCGCGAGCCAGCGGCGGATGTTCCCGTCGGTCAAAGTCCATAACGAGAAGCCGGGCATGCGCTTCAGCTTCGGTCCGTTGGCGCCGACGCGGCCGGTCGGCGCGCTGCTGCATGACATCGAGAAGCGCAAGGAATGGCTCACCAAGGCGCGCGTCGATTATCAGCTCGTCGGCTCCTGGCTCGATATTTTCGGCTACGAGCTGCCGCCGGAAGAGGGCGCCGACTGGTGCCGCTTCATGAACGAGACCATGCTGAAGGACATCAAGCCGCTGCCGGCGCTGAAGCCGCTCGCGTGTGTGCCGTTGCAAAGCGGCAAGCTCGCGGCGCGGGTGCTCGAAGAAGCGCTCGGCCAGGGCTTCCACGG
>DATMZZ010000025.1:0-2544 GCA_035573175.1 Allostellaceae bacterium | reverse complement strand
GCGAAGCAGCGGCTCGGCTTCGGCGAATGCGGATCGGGCGGCGGCTTGTGGCCGAGATTGTCGGCGAAGCCGCGATAGCCGATCACCTCGCGGCCGTAGCAGTTGATCGAGCACGGCACGATGCGATGCGGGAAGCCCTTGCGGTGATAATCGAGATAGAGGCACGCATTGAGGAAGGCATGCGCCAGGCCGGGATGCTCGTTCGGCTGATACGAGTAAGAGATGTCGAAATCTTCATCGAGCAAATGCTCGACGAAATATTTCGCCGCCTCGCGATGGAAATGGAGCTTGAACTCGAAATCCATCGGCTCGTTCCAGACATTGGGCTTGCCCTTCATCGAGCCGGATTCCGATGCCTGCAGCCACGGCTTGACCGTCATGTCGCCGTCATAGGCGAGGACCGAGAAAGGCGGAATGATGCCTTCCCTATAATTCTCGTACTGATCGTCGCCCCACATGAAGATGAAATCGGGCTTGAAATCGTCGATCACTTTGCGGGCGCGATCGAAATCGGCGAGCATCGCCTCGTGATGCGCGGCGCCGGCGGCCGCGCCGCGGTCGTCGCTCCATTCCTTGCGCATCGCCTCGGGCCATTTCGACTGGTCCTTCGCCGAATCCGGAATATCCGGGTCCTTCAGCCGCACGCCCAGCAGAAACGCCATATCGTGCTTCGGCCGGCTGAACAGCGGCGAATGCGAAATCCCGATACCCAAAACTTCGCCCATGGCCATTCCCTCCTCGGGTGAACTGCGTTTGGATGAGAGGTTAAACCGCCGGCCCTTCCATTTCTAGTGCGGGCCTTTTCCAGTGCGGCCCGCATGCCCTAGAGTGATGCCAATCGGAGCAACCAGACTCCTTCGAGGAAGGCGCCAAATCTCATGAAAATCGGTATCGCCGATCTGCCCTGGCCGTTCCTGGCCGAGCCGCGCGTCATTGCGCAAAACGGCGCGGGCACCTGGCACGATCTGCACACGCTGATGACGGAAGCCGGGCTTGCCGCGCCCGGTCAGGCCACGACCATGGCCGCGACCTTGTCGCGCCTCTCCACCCTCGGCAGCGGCGGCCGCAAGAAGCTGGAACGCGCGCTCGGCGGCGCCAAGCAACCGGTCGCCAGCCCCACCCTCGCCGCGCCGATCGATCCGCTGGCGAAGATCCTGCTGACCGAGGGTCGCGTCGCCCTCGCCCGCTCCAACGACCAGCTTCCCGCGAAGATGGTCGTCGGCTTCTCGAAATTCGCCAGCGCTTGCGCCGCGCCCGGCGCCGCGCTGCGCTTGCCCGATCCGGACGCGCACTACGATGTCGAGGCAGTGCTGGTCGCGGTCCTCGGCAAGCCGGCCGCACGCGTTTCCGCCGGCGAGGCGACGCGCAGCATCGTCGGCTTCACCCTGATGGCCGAGATCACCAATCGCGACATGTTCGAGCGCGAGTGGAAGACCAGCAACAATCTCTACGCCAAGAACCAGCGCAGCCTGACGCCGCTCGGCCCCTCGATCTGGGTCGCAAGCCCTGGCGAGCTCGATCCCGCGACCGAGATCACGCTCAGCATCAACGGCGCGGTGAAGCAGCGTTTCGCGGTCTCCGATTTCGCCCATAGCATCGCGAATGCGACCAAGGCCTGGTCGCGCACCGTGCTGGAGCCGGGCGACATGGTCGCACTCGGCGCCGCGATCTCGAAGCCGCGGCCGGGTAACGAGGTGGATTCTCCGATTGCGATCGCCGTCGGCGATCGCATCGACGTGGAATGCACGCCGATCGGCACGCTCAGCGCCGCCATTGCTGGCTAGGAGTAAGAGAGATGCGTTTCGTCACTTTCGCACCCGCGCCGGGCATCGAACGGTTCGGCGTCGTCCTCGCGAACGGCAACATCATCGACATCGAAGGCGCCTGCGCCGCGATGCTGGCGCGCGAGTTCCCGCTCGATCGTGCGCTTGTGCTCGCCCATGCGATGGCCCCGCCCAACGCGCAGGATTTCATTGCGACCGGGCGATTTGCGCTCGATGCCGCGCATCAAGCGCTGCTCTTCGCCGAAGAGCATGGCGGCGCCATCAAAGGCCCACGCGGCGAGAAGATCGCCTTTGCGGCGAGCGAGGTCACGCTGCTCGCGCCGGTGCCGCGGCCGCGCAAATTCATCGCCGCCGGCAAGAATTATTTCGAGCATCAGGACGAGATGGGCCGGCCGGCCGATTCCAAGGTGCCGCAATTGCCGATCGCGCATGTCCAATTCGCCTCGACCGTCGTGCCGACGAACGCCACTGTCGCCATTCCACCGGAGACCAAGCATCTCGATTACGAAGTCGAGATCGCGGCGGTGATCGGCCGCCCGGCTTTCCGCGTATCGAAAGAAAACGCGCTCGACTACCTGTTCGGCTACACGGTCTATAACGACATCTCCGACCGCGATACCTATCGCGGCGAATCGCGCAAAGGCGGCGGCGTCGGCTGTCTCGGCAAGA
The DNA here is from genome assembly GCA_035573175.1 of Allostellaceae bacterium. GTDB lineage: Bacteria > Pseudomonadota > Alphaproteobacteria > ATCC43930 > CGMCC-115725 > CAIKMD01. The sequence goes on along the minus strand of DATMZZ010000025.1, from coordinate 91 downwards.
ATTTCGCGGGCTTCTCGCCGCTCGGGCCTTATCTCGTCACGCCGGACGAGGTCGGTGATCCGCAGCTGCTCGCGCTGCAAAGCCGGGTCAA
>DATMZZ010000024.1:0-2772 GCA_035573175.1 Allostellaceae bacterium | reverse complement strand
CCATCGAGATCACGATGCCCCAGAGCTGGCGCAGGGTGATCTTGTCGCCGTCGACGAGCCAGGTTGCGAGCACAATGGTCAGCGGCGAGGCGGCGTTGAGCAGCACGGCGTTGACCGTCTCGGTGTGGCGCAAGCCGAAATAGACCACGACCTGATAAATCGCGCCGCCGGTGATGGCGAGTGCCAGCAGCAGCGGCCAGGCGCGGCGCAGGACCGCACCCTTGCCGACAAGCCGCGGCACGGCGAAGGGCGCCAGCACCAGCGCCGCGACAGTCCAGCGCCAGAAGGTCATCGCCACCGGCGGCATGGAATCGCGCAACGCGCGGCCGAGCACCCAGTTGCCGGCCCAGAACAGCATGCAGGCCGAGAGCAGCAGATAGGGATACATCGCGCCGAATCGTCCCGCCGGGCGCGGCGCGGCGAGCGGCTCGACTGTCATGGCGCGCTATCGGTGTCGGTCGCCGCGCGGCGGCGCATGAGCGCGCCGCCTTCAAGAGCCTGCCAGCAAAGCAGCACCGGCACGCCGATGGTGATGTCGCGGCCGCGCTTTAAGAGCGACAGCGCCAACGCCATATCGGGCGAGAGGCCGAACAGCGCGCCGAGCATGACATAGGCGCCTTCCTGCACGCCGACCGCGTTGGGTACGGCGAAAGCGATGCTGCGGATCGCATAGAGCAGGCTCTCGATCGTGACCACGGCGGCAATGCCGAGGTCGATTCCCATCAGCTTGAGCGCGATCCAGGCTTCGATCGCATTTGCGATCCAGCCGCCGAGATGAAGCAAGAAGCCGGTGACGAGGCTGCCGCGCTGCGCATAGACGCGATCGATCGCATCGATCAGCGGCCGTGCATTCAGGGTCGAGCCGGGAAACCAGCGCGTGGCGAGTTGCTGACTCATCTTCTCGACGAGCGCGGCGCCGCGGCGCTGGAGCAGGATGAAGCCCAAGATCACGACGATGCCGATCGCGACGCCGATGGCGGCGGGATAAATCAGCTCGGCCTGCGGATTGACGCGCGCCAAGAGCGCGAGGCCAAGCACGGTGTAGCCGAGCTGGGCCAGCACCTCGATCGTGACGTCGACGATCGTGGTGGCGGTCGAGACCGCGGTCGACGGGCCAAGCAGTGTCGCGGCGCGCGCGCCCATGACGAAGCCGCCGATCTGCGACAGCGGCAGCACCTCCGAGCCGGAATCGCGCACCAGCCGGCCCCAGACAAAGGCGCGGAAGCGGTCGCGCGGCGGCGGCGCGATCACCCACCAGCAGGCGCCGAGCAGTAAATAGAGAACGAGCTGGTAGACGAGGATGATCGCGAAGCCGCTCCAGCCGATCGTGCCAAGCGCTGACAGCACCTCGCCGAAGCCGAAATAGGCAACGATCGCCGTGCCGAGCACGAGGCCGGCAATCGCCGCGATGATGGTCGCGATCCGCATGTGGGGACGAGTTTAGGCGGAGGGGCTTCGGCTGCGAAGCGTCAGGCGGGCGTATCTGCGTTGCGCCGGCGGAAATTCCATAACCGGAGGCTGGTCAGTGCGGCATCGGCCAGCGAAGGCAGGAAGCTCGGTCGCAGCAACTCGGCATCGAATTCCTTCATGCGCCGGGCATTCTCATTGTAGCAATCCTCGAGGAAGCGGCGGAAGGTGAAGCCTTCGAGGAACATGCTCGCCTGCGTCGCCGAGAAATCCTTGCCATCATTGACCTGCGCGCCGCGACGGGCGGTGCCGACCAGACGCTTCAGCGCGCGGGTGTAGAAGCGCAGCGAGGCGGCGGCGCGCCAGAGGACGTTGCCGCGCTTCTTCTGCATCTGGCGATAGGCCATCCAATTGACGAAGAAGACGATGTGCCGCGTCTCCTCGTACATGAGGCGGTCGAAGATCGCGAACATCGATTCCGGCAGGAACCCGGATTGCCGCGCGATCTTGAAGACGCCGAAGCCCAAAAAGCTGTCGACACATTCGCCGTAGCCAAAATCCTTGAAGGCGGTCTCGATATCCGCGGGCAGCGGCTCGAGCGGCGTCTCATACGCGTCGATGTTGTAGCGCTTGATCATCACGCGGATGAGATCGGCGTGGCGCGCTTCCTCGAAGCCCTGCAGCGCGACGGCCTTTTTGAGGATCGGATCGTCGATGGTCGCGGTGAAGGCTTTGACGATGGCGCCGGCACGGCGCTCGGTATGCAGCACTTCTTGCCAGAACGGCACCGAGCGCAGCCGCGCCGCCGCTACTTCGTCGAGTTCCGGCCAGGGCAGGGTCTCGGGATCGTAATCCTGATAGGTGTCGTGGAAGTGCTGGCAGAAGACTTCCTTATGCGCCTCGGACCCGATGGCGACCGCGGATTTCTTCTTGCCCATGAAGAAGCGCGCGAGCCGGACCATGCGCGGCACGAAGTTCGGTCGCAGCAGGCGCTTGTCGTAGCCGCCCAGGCGGTGCTCGTTCTCGATGAGGCAGATATCCATCAACTCGGCCGCACTGATATCGACGCCGCTGACGGCCTTGCCGCCGGTGACGGTGAAGTTGTTATCCGCATCGGGCACGTCGCCGAGCCCGCGAGCGATGCCGATGCGCTCCCAAATGAGGAAGGCCCAGACCGCCATGATCTTCAGGCAGAACCACGGCCGCTTCCACCACGGCAGGTTTCGGCGATGCCAGGCGACCCAATTGACGAAGAAGAGGATGTGGCGGCCTTCCTCTTGCATCACCGGCTCGAACGTGTCGACGAGCTCGAGCGGGAAGAAACCCGACCGCTTCGCCAACTCGAAAAGTCCGAAAGCGAAGAAG
>DATMZZ010000023.1:0-11358 GCA_035573175.1 Allostellaceae bacterium | reverse complement strand
CACGCCAGATCGAGCCGATGATCGCCGCGCCGACGATCGCGCCGACCTGGTAGAGCATGCTCGCCCAGACGTAATAGGCCGCGCCGCCGATATCGGCGACGACGGTCGGCATGATGGTGACGACGATGAGGATCTGGAGCGAGAACAGCACCACGCCCAGCATCACCATGAAGGTGTAGATCGCCCAACCGCCGCGAAACAGCGATCCCCAGGAGCCGCCAAGGGCTTCGGTGCTGCTGGTCATTTCCTCCCGCGCGCGCGATGCCCGGCGGGCGCCGGTTGCGCTTCAAGTGCAACTATAGCATCGCACGGGGGAAGGAGCGCGCGTTATGTGCCGCTGCGGATGGCGGCAATCTCCTTGCGGAAAGCGGCGAGAACATGCGCGCCGTCGGGTGTGTTCTTCTCCCAATTGTCGATGACCGGCTGGATGCGCGCTTTCCACTTGGCGCGTTCCTGATCGCTCAGCCGGAGCACCGTCTGATCCTTCATCTGGTTCTGCACCTTGTCGATGTTGCGGTGCTCGGTGTCGTCGATGACCTTGTTGAACCAGTTCGTGTAATCGGTGCCGATATTGGCATCGATCGCCTTCTTCGCCTTGCCCGAGAGCTTGGCGTAGGTGTTGTTGTTCATGATCATCACCGCCGAAGCGCCGCCGAGCGATTCATGGAGGTGGTATTTCGTCACTTCGGTCAGCTTGAAATCGACATCGGCAGGCCAGCCGATCGCCGAGCCGACGACCACGCCACGTTTCAGCGCCTCATAGACCTCGTTGATCGGCAAGGTGATCGGCGTGCCGCCAAGCGCCTCGATGGCCTGACCTTCGATCCGGCCTTGTGCGCTGATCTTCATGCCTTTGAGATCTTCGAGCGTCTTGACGGGATCCGTGGTGTGATAGGTGAGGTTGGCGAAATCGCCGAAGGCGATCGGCTTCACCTTCTTCCACTCGTCGGCGATGATGCCCTTCTCGTAGAGGCGCTGCAGCGCGAGCCCGGCCTCATGCGCGTTCTGCGCCTCGAAGGGCAGGGTGGAGACCAGCGTCTTGGGGAATTGCGACGACACCGGCCCAAGAATGCAGAAAGCGATATCGGCAACGCCGTCCGCGACGCGGTCGAGCGTGTTGACCATGTTGACGAGCGAGTAGCCGACATAGACTTTCACATCGAGCGCGCCGCCCGCTTCCTTGTTGACCTTCTCCGCCCAGGGCCCGATCAGATTGGTATGGATCGAGGCCGTCGCCGGCCCGGGATCGCCATAGCGCAGCAGCACGGGCTCTTCGGCGAAAGCAACGGTGGAAAGGCTTGCGAGCGCGACGCTGGCCGCGAGCAGATCCCGAATACGGGTCATCATTTCGTCTCCCTGTTTCATTCATCTGTGACGGCCGCTTTTCGGCACGCCTGGGCGTCTTCGTCGGCGCCTCTATCGTTTTGGCTAACCCGTTCGAGGCGCGGCTGTCAACAAATTGAGAGCGAATGGCGCGAGCGCCGCCGCTTCCCATATCAGAAGCATGGGTTTTGGACGGAGACCGCCAATGATGTCACGGTTCGGACTTATTTTCGCCACAGCGCTGAGCGCGGCCGTCGTAGCACCGACATTTGCGCAAGCGGACGATCTAATCCTGCCGCCTTACGACGGCAGTGCGCCGCCGGCCAAGGTTGCCACAGACGCGCAGGCGCTGGATGCGCTGCATCAGCGCGGGGTCACTCGCGTGAGCGGCCTCGGTCGCGTCGGCGACTACTGGGTAAGCCAGGGCATACTCGCGGGTAAGCCGGTCAACGCCTATATCTTTACAGATGGCGCGCTGCAGATTCAGTCGGCGGCGCCGGGCGAGCGCGTGCGCACGCAGTCCGCTCAAATGCCAGAATAGAAGCCGTGCGGGCGGTCATGCTAACGCACGACTGCTTTACGCCTATCGCGCTTAGCGCTCGACGACCTTGCGATAGAGGTGCCAGCTCGCATGGCCGAGGATCGGTAGCACGATCATGAGGCCCAAGAGCAGCGGGATCGAGCCCAGCACCAGACCCGCGGTGACGATCAAGCCCCATGCCGCCATCGGTATGGGGTTGGCGATGATTGCCCGCAGCGAGGTCCAGACCGCGACGCCAAGCCCGACATCGCGATCGATAAGCATCGGGAAGGACACGACGCTGATCGCGAAGACGACCAGCGCGAAGATGAAGCCGACGCCGATGCCGATACCGATCATCGCCCAGCCGCGCGCCGTGGTGAAGACATCGGTGACGAAGCTTGTCATCGATGTCGGCTGCAGCGGCGCCACGGTCATCGTGTAGATCGCTTCGGCCGCGCTCATCCATAAGAGGAAGAGCGCCATCAACACGATGCCCAGCGTGATGATCGCCCCGAAAGAGGGCGAGCGAACGACGTCGAAGGCGGTGGCCCAGCTCAGCTCATGGCCTTCTTCGCGCTGGCGGCTCATTTCGTAAAGGCCGACCGCGACGAAAGGCCCGAGCAGAGCGAAGCCCGAAACCAGCGGGAAGAGCAGGGCGAACATGCCCGAGCCAAACACGATGCGGGCGATCACGAGACCTGCGACGGGATAGAGCAGACAAAGGAAGATCACGTCGCTGCGCGCTTCGCCGAAGTCGCTGATGCCTTTCGCCAGCGCATCCTTCAGATCGGCGATCTCGATGCGGCGGACGGCCGGCGCGGTAGCGACGGCGTCGGGGCGGCCACGGACGGCTCGGCCCGTCACTTCGACGGCGTTGGCAGCGTGGCGCAGTTGGTCGTAACCCCACTCGATCGGATTGCGGATGGTCGTTGCCATACCCGAATCTCCTCTCGTTGTTTCGTATCTTGCTTTGCGCCTTCGCGCATTCATGTTGTGCCGGCGCGTTTTACGCTTCGTGCAAACGGTCGAACTCAATGTGCTTGCGATTCCGCCGCCTGTTCATCGAGTGGCGATCATCGTTCAGCCGCCCGAGAAATGTTCTTCGATCTTTGAGGCGACAGCGTCGCAGATTTGAGCGAGCGTGCGGAGCTCTTCGCGCTCCTCGGGATCGCGAACGGAATTTGCCTGCTGACGAAACATCATCGCTTGATCGAGCCAAAAGTCTGCATCGAGCATACTTGCCTCCGCCATAAAAAGTTGCGGCAGCACGATCGTTATTGAATTTACCCCTCCCGGGCCGACGTCAAAACCAAAAAACGCGAAATCGGGCATAGAGACTGCCCCGTTAATGACGATGTCACTTGACCGCCCTCTTGCATCGGGAGAGACTCGTTGTGTTGTCGACCAGCAGGAGGGTGTCTCGCCAACATGACTCCGCCTATCCATCTAGGAAGCGTCGGCTAGACCATTTCGTTCCACAAGACGGAGGATGCTCGACCAGCATGACTCCACCGGACAGTTATGGCGTTGCCGAAATACTTGGCATCGGCGACGCGACTTCAAGTCCAAGATAGGCTCGGGACATGTTCTCCGAGCGCGAAGACAACTTCGCAGACCGACCCCCGGGATCGCTGATGCGTCCGGGGGTCTTGCGTGCCATGGCCTATGTCTTGCCGTGAGGCAAAGCACGGTGAAATGTGTGGCGACAGATACGAGCCGCCATATGTCCCAATTACCCAATCCACCCGATATCGATCGCGCGCCCGGCAGGCGAGGAAATGCGCCGGCGGGATGGCCGCTGACGGTGAACGCAAGCGGGTGCGCGCGTGACTGACACACGGATGGATTTGCCGCGAACAATGCTCCTGGCATTGTTCTTCGCGGCACTGCTCGCGGCCGCGTTCCTGATCCTGCGGCCGTTTCTTTCGGCGATGATTTGGGCGACCGCGCTGGTGATCGCGACTTGGCCGCTCTTGCTTCGCCTTCAGCATCTCTTCTGGGGAAGGCGCAGTCTCGCCGTCGCGATCATGACGCTTGGCCTCGTCGTGATCCTCCTCGCGCCTCTCTGGTTCGCTATCGATGCGATCGTCGGCCATGCCGGACATTTCAAGGAGTGGTTGCAGCGACTGATGGAGGCACCGCAGTTGCCGCCACCTCCCGCCTGGCTGACCGGGCTTCCCCTCGTCGGCGGGGCGGCGACGGATCTCTGGCAGGAAGTCGTCGCGACCGATCTCGGCGAGCTTTTGCCAAAGCTTCGTCCTTATGCCGGCAGCGCGGCCGAGTGGTTCATCCGCGCGCTCGGCGATCTCGGCCTGACTCTCGTGCAATTCGTGCTCGCGCTGTTGTTCGCGGCCGTGCTCTATGCGCGCGGTGAGACGGCCGGCATGATCGTGCTGCGCTTCAGCCGCCGGCTTGCCGGTGATCGCGGCGAGCGCTCGGTTCGTCTGGCTATGCAAGCGACCCGCAGCGTCGCGCTCGGCGTCGTGGTGACGGCGATCGTCCAGGCGGCGATTGCGACCTTGGGATTGCTCCTTGCCGATGTCCCGTTCGTCCAGATCTTATCGGCAGTGACCTTCATTCTCTGCCTCGCCCAGCTCGGCGCGGGGCTGGTTCTCATTCCCGCGATGATTTGGATGTACGTCACCGGCGATGCGGCCGGCGGCACGATATTGTTGGTCTTCACCATTCCGGCCATGACGCTCGACAATATCCTGCGCCCGCTGCTGATCACGCGCGGCGCGCATCTCTCACTGCTCCTCGTCCTGATCGGCGTTTTCGGCGGTCTGCTCGCTTTCGGCCTGATCGGGATCTTCATCGGTCCGATCGTGCTGGCGGTCACTTATGAGCTGGCGAAGGAATGGGTCGCCGACGATCCCCCGCCGGCGCTTCCCGATTGACCCGCGCACGGTCGATCCGCCAAATATCGCGCTCATCAGGGGGTTCGGGGGAGCCTTGGGGGAATGGATTCGGTCGCGCCGGTTTCAAACCAAACATCCGTCACGATGCGCTGCGATCCGTGGGGGCCGGTGATCGCGCGCCTCGTTTTCTGCTCGATCTGCGGCTGGCTGCTCTTCGATAACGCGACATCGTTCAAGCCGTGGGCGCCGGGTACCGATTGGGCCGGCGCGTTGTTCGGTCTTGCCGTGATTGGCGCCGGCCTATGGGGCGTCGTCGGTTGGCTGGCAAGTTCGCTGATGGTTGACCGCGCGAGCAATCGGCTGCTGCTCAATCGATTCAGCTTGTGGACTCGCGACGACGAGCACCCGCGTCCGATTCCGCTCGATGAAATCGATGCTGTTGTGTTGACGCCGCAGCGGCGCGCGCAACTGCTGCTGCCCAATCGGATCGAGCTGCGCCTGAAGGATGACGAGAAAGTTCCCGTCTCGACCATCTGCTCATTGATGTGGGGAATGGCGATTCAGGGAAAGCGGCTCGCGGAAGCGATCAATTGCCGCTACGAGGAACAAGAAGAGCCGGATAAAAAGGCGTAGCGCTGAGCACGCATGCCGCGATATCGCGCTTCGGCATGCGCGGCATTTCGCGGGTTACGTCGCACAAGGTTTCTTGTTAGTCTCGCGCGCGAATGAGGGGATTTCGGCCAATTTTTTTGTGACCGGCCGCACTTTTTGCCGCACGCGACGCGGGATAACGCTGCTCTCCGACTCTTTTCGCTCGACCGGCTTGGTCGTGTCGCGGAAGACCGTCGCGCCGAAATTTTGCGAACACAGCCATCGGGAGCGAGGGGATTCGTGACAGGTTCCATCACGCAGAGAATCACGTTCGGCTTTTGCGCTTTTTTGACCATCGCGCTCACCGGCTGCGGGCCGGATTATTCGCCCAACACCTATAATGGCTCGGCGATGCAGCAGGCGAACAAGGTCGATACCGGCATCGTCATCGGCTATCGCGAAGTCAAGATCAGCGACGACGGTACCGTCGGCGCGGTTACCGGCGGCGCGGTCGGCGGCATTCTCGGCGCGGAGACGAATTCGCCGACGGTACCGACGGCGCTCATGGCGCTCGGCGGCACCGTTATCGGCAGTGCGGTTGGTGCGGGCATCCAGCATGCCACAGGCGATACGACGGGCTGGGAATATATCGTGCGCGAACCGAAGGGCGATCTGGTCTCGGTAACGCAACGCCAGCCGACACCGATCCCGATCGGCCAGAAGGTCCTGGTCATCGAAGGCAAGCAAGCGCGCATCGTGCCCGATTACGCGACGGCGGCCTATGACGCGCCGCCCGCACCGAAGGCGGAAGCGAAGCACGATCAGGACAAGCCGGCAGCCGCGAGCAGCGCGTCGGCGACAGCGAGCTCCGCGACGCCAGTGGCGGCGCCCGCGGCTTCCGCCGCGACCGCGTCGCCGCCCGCAGCACCCGCATCGCCTCCGGCGTCTGCGCCGGACAACGCCAACGCTGCGCCAACACCGTTGTCCGCGGATAAAGCTGCGGCGCCGCCCGATCAGCCGACGCCCGCCAGCGCCGCGCCTCCCGCCGCGCCAGCGCAGCCCCCGGCCGCGCAAGCTGCGCCACCACCTCCCGCGGCCGATACGCCGCCGCCCGCGAGCACCGGAAGTAGCGATAACAGCCCGGTTGCGCCGCCGTCCTGACCGCGCAGCGACCGCTCTTGCCTAAGCCTACTCTGGCCGCGACAATCGTCCGCGGCAGAGGAGGGGAGCCATGTCGGGCACGCGGCCGGTCATCTCTCACGTCGTCATCGCCTGCTTCGATTTCGCGGCGATGGTTGCCTTCTATACCAAGACGCTCGGCTTCTCGGTGTCGGATATCGGCAAGATCCGCGACAGCGATCTCTGTTTTCTGACCTTCGATCCTGAGGCCGAGCATCACCAGATCGCGCTGACCGGCGGCCGCAAAGGCGCGCCGGGCGAGGGCGCGCTCGTGCATGTCTGCTTCCGCCTGCCGAGCTATGCCGGTTTGCAGGCACGGCACGATAGCCTCGCCGGCAAAGGCATCGATGGTATGAGCACGGTCAATCACGGCTCGTGGCTGTCGCTTTATGTGCCGGATCCTGAGGGCAACAAGATCGAATTCCGCTGGGATCTGCCCTGGTATACCGGCCAGCCTTTCGCCGAGCCCTTCGATCTTGCCGTGAGCGAGGACGAGATCAGGCGTATGATCCTCGATAAGAACCGCGATAATCCACGCTTCCAGCCGATGACGGAATGGCGCGCGAAAGCGCTCGAGAAGCTCATTGAATAAGACGAGGCGCGACTAAGAGAAGGAGGTTGCGATGGCAGATGGTGCGATGAGCGATCGGATCGCGGCGATCCGCAATGTGCCGAACCTCGAGGCGCTCTACGAAGAAACCGGCAAGATGAGCTCGACGCCCGGCTGGCTGCGACGCGACGAGACCGCGCCGGCCGGCAAGCAGCAATCGGATTATGTGCCGGCGCATTGGCGCTACGATCTCTGCAAAGCGGCGCTCGATGCGGCCGGGCGGCTGATCGACGTGTCGCTCGCCGAGCGGCGCAATCTTGTGATGTGCAATCCGATCCCCGGCAAAGGCGTGATGACGACGAAGACGCTCGTCAGCGCCTATCAGATGATCCTGCCGGGCGAGAAGGCGCCGTCGCATCGCCACACCGCGCATGCGCTGCGTGTGATCATCGATGCGAAAGGCGCCTATTCGACCGTCGATGGCGAAAAGACGCCGATGGAGACCGGCGATGTCGTGCTGACACCTGGCTGGTGCTGGCACGAGCACGGTCATGATGGCGACGCGCCGGCCTATTGGTTCGATGGGCTCGACGTGCCGCTGGTGCGCAGCCTCGAGAACATGTTCTACGAGGACAATACCATTCGCTACGATCCGAGCCCGAAAGAGGTAACGACCTCGCCCTATCGCTTCTCGCGCGAGGACATCGCGCGTCGGCTCGATAAGGCGATCGCCTACAATGAAGGCTTCCACGGGCCGCGCATCACCTTGGAGGCGCCGACCATGCCGACCATGCTGCTGACGGTCGAGCGGCTCGCCTCGGGCGCCAAGACGCGCCGTCAACGTTCGACCACCAACCGCATCTTCTGCGTCATGGAGGGCAGCGGCGAGACGGTCGCGGGTGACACGCGCATCACCTGGCAGCGCGGCGATAATTTCTGCGTGCCGACCTGGACGAAGTTCGAGCACAAGGCGACAAGCGACGCGCAGCTTTTCTGCATGTCGGATGAGTCGCTGATGAAATCCTCGCGCTTCTACAAATTCGAGGCGGATTAGGGCCGTCCGGCCCTTTCCTCGATCAAGCTACTTCAACAATCCAACAGGGGGACCTTCTCGTTATGAATGCTCACGACGCGGTGCACGCCAAACGCCGGAAATTCCGCGAATTGCTGACGGGCCCGCGCTGTACCGTGATGCCGGGTGGCTTCTCGCCGCTCTATGCCAAGATGGCCGAGCGCGCGGGATTCGAGTCCTTCTTCTTCGCCGGCTCGCAGATGTCGGCCTTTCTGTTGGGTGTGCCCGACAACGGCTTCATTGGGCTGCGCGACGTGGTCGATCACGTGCGCCACGCGGCGGCGATCTGCGATATCCCGATCTTCGTCGATTGCGACACCGGTTACGGCAACGCAGTCAACGCCGATTATGCGGTGCGCGAGGTGTGCCGTTCGGGCGCCGCCGGCATGCAGCTAGAAGATCAGGAAGCGCCGAAAAAATCCGCGACCATGGCGGGACGGCGCTGCGTATCGATGGCGGAGCATATCGGTAAGCTGAAGGCCGCGGTTGCCGCGCGCAACGAGATGGATCCGGAATTCGTCATCTGTGCCCGGACCGATGTCCTGGGCGCCGAGGGCGGCAATTTCGGTCAGGCGCTCGAACGCTCCATCGCCTATGTGACCGAAGGCGGCGCCGATTTCATCTGGCTGAATTCTTGCGAGACGCGCGAGCAATTGAAGCGCGCCTGCAAGGAAGTGCCCGCGCCCGTCTTTGCGCTATGGGCCAACACGATCGAGCCGGCGCCGACCAACCAGGAATATGCCGATCTCGGCGCCTGCATGGTGATGTATCCGACCATCGCCGCCACCTGGGGCCTCCAAGCCTCGTGGGAGAAACTCAACGACATGCGGGAGCAGGGCGGCGCTTATATCGATGATCGCGCCATGCGTAAGGCAGGATCCTACGGCAAGTGGGGCCCGGTCGAGCAGGCCGTGCTAACTAACACCGCGCGTGTGCGCGAGATCGAGGAAAAATATCTCACCGACGAGGACAAGCGCGACTACGAGAATACCTGGGGACATTAGAACGTCCCACCCGCGGACTTGTTCCGCGGGTCCATGGATTGCTGGACAAGCGCGATGATGGTGGGGAGTGGAGCGGCGAGAAATTTGAACCGCCAAGGCGCGAAGACGCCAAGAAAAGAAGACGCTCACAATGAGACGGTGAGACGCTGAGAAACAATTTCTGCGCGCGGAGCGCGCCTTAAATCGTTCTCGCTGGCTCACTGTCTTTTTGTAATCGTCTTGGCGTCTTGGCGTCTTGGCGTCTTGGCGTCTTGGCGGTTCAAGACTTTTCTGTTGCGCCGCGCAGGCTCTCAAAGCTCATGGACCCGCGGAACAAGTCCGCGGGTGACGGGTAAGGGGGGCGGACTCCGCTTTAACGCTTCGGCTTGTCCGCGGTGAGGGCGGCGGTCTTGGCGAAAGCCGGCCGCGCCGCGAGTTTGGCGCCATAGCGCTTCACATTCGCATAGCGCCCGCGCCAGTCGAAGTCGGGCAGTTGGCGATCGAGATAGCCGAGCGCGGTGCCGCAGACGACATCGCCCAGGCTGAATTTTTCGCCATGCACGAAATCGGTATCGGCGACGGTCTTGTCGATGAAAGCGAGGGCTGCTTCGATCTTCTCCATTTGCCGCGTTACGTATTCGGCGCCGCGCTGCTGCGGCGCGGGCAGGCGACGGTCATGCATGATGTTGACGGTCGCGTCGAGCAGGCCGTTGCCCAAAGCTTCCCAGGTCCGGACCGCGATCCGTTCCGCGAATGTATCCGGGATGAGCTTCGGCGCGGGAGCGAGCCCGTCGACATATTCGGCGATGACCGAGGAATCGTAGATCGCGGTGCCGTCATCGAGGAGCAGGGTGGGGATCTTGCTTAACGGATTGGCGGCGGAGACGCCGGAATCGGGGTCGCGCGGGCTCGCGTTGACATGGTCGCAGGCGATGCCTTTCTCGGCGATCGCCACCCGCGCTTTGCACACATAGGGACTGCCGTCGGTGCCCAAAAGTTTCATTCTTATCTCCGTTGCAAACAGGAGCGCGGGCAGCGCGCGCTAAGGATTCTTTCCGTGCTCCATCGCGACTTCGGCTTCGAGACTTTCGTGGTCGCGATAGATCGAGGTCACGGCGAGCACACGGCCGCCTTTCTTGTAGCGTAGCACGCAATCGCGCCCGGCGATGTTGCCGTCGACCGCGATCTCGTCCCAGCTTTCGGCATGGCCGACATAATTGATCGGCACGTCGTAATGCTGGCTCCAGAAGAAGGGCACGGCATCGAACGGTACGTGCTGACCGAGCAGATTGAAGGCGGCCGTCTGGCCCTGGCGCTCGGCGACGACCCAATGCTCCACCCGGATCGGATGCCCGCTATGTGGGTCGGGCCAGCGCGCGATATCGCCGGCGGCGAAAATATCCGGCGCGCTGGTCTGGAGATATTGATCGACGGCGACGCCGCGATCGATCTTGAGTCCCGCTTTTTCGGCGAGCGCGATGCGCGGCCGCACGCCGACGCCCATGACGACGAGATCGGCCTCGATCGTGCCGCCGCTGTTGAGGGTGACCTGCTTGGCGTCGATCTCGCTCGGCGTGTTCTCGAGATGGAAGATGACGCCGTGCTCTTCATGCAGCTTCCGCACGAAGGCGCCCATCTCGGCGCCGAGGATGCGCTCCATCGGCACCTTCTCGGGCGCGACGACATGGACCTCGATATTGCGGTTGCGCAGCGCTGCAGCCGCTTCGAGGCCGATGAAGCTAGCGCCGATCACCACCGCGCGTTTGGCATTGGCGGCGCGTGCGATGATGGCGCGGGAATCCGCGAGCGTGCGCAGCGTGAACACATGCGGCAGATCGGCGCCGGGCAGGGGAAGCCGGATCGGCTCGGCGCCGGTCGCGAGCAGCAGCTTGTCATAGGCGAGCTTGCTGCCGTTGCCGAGCGCGATCTCTTTGGCACGCGGATCGATCGCCGCGACGGGTGATTTGAGGCGCAGATCGATATTGTTGCCGGAATAGAAATCGTCGGGTCGCAGCGGGATCCATTCCTCGGGCGCGCTGCCGGCGAGATAGTCTTTCGACAAATTCGGCCGGTCGACCGGCGGTGCGTCGTCCTTGCTGACCATGACGATGCTATTGGCATAGCCTTCCCGGCGCAGGCGTTCCGCGGCGGCAAAGCCGGCCGCGCCGCCGCCGATGATGACGATCTTTCCGGGTGCGGCGGACGCAGCCGCGCCGAGGGATTTTTTCGGCTCGGCTTTCTTGTCGCGCACGAAGATCTTGCCGTCGCGTTGCTCGACC
>DATMZZ010000022.1:0-19566 GCA_035573175.1 Allostellaceae bacterium | reverse complement strand
AACGGCGACGAGGCCCGCAAAGCTGCTCTCGCCCAGGATACATATCTCGAACGGGCTCGTCGGCGCGGCAAAAGCGCCGCTCGGCCAGGCGACAAAGGGGACGAATTTGTAGAGATAGGTCGCCTTCACCGCGTATTCGAGCGAACGGTCCTGCGCCGAAGCCGAGCCGGCGCCTAATCCGAGCGCAAACATCACCGCGGCGCCCAGCGCAAGCAAAGGCCGGAAGGTGATATGGGTGAGCGGCAACAGCGATCCTTAGAATTTCAAGCGGGCATCGACAAGAAAGCTGCGCGGGATCGTCGTCGCGGCATCGGCAACGAATTCCTGATGATGAGCATGGAGCAGGTTGAAACCGGATATCGAAAGCTCGAGCTGCGGCGTCACCTTCCAGCCGAGCCGCGTGTCGAGCTCCGCGTAATCGGCGAGCGGCGGGCTGTGCAGCCGCCCGACATAGCGAAAGAACGCGTCCCAGGTCACAACCGGGCCGATATTCATCGATGAGCGCAGCGACGCCTGATGATTCGGATCGTTGGCGATGAAGGTCGTGCCGCCGATCTGGGCGCTGCCCGGCTTGAAGCGGAAATGCTCGTGCTGGATGTTGAAGGCCGGACCGATCGACCACCAATCGGTGATCCGATAGCTGGCCCAGAATTCCACGCCGTAGACGATGCCGTCGGCCTCATTGCCCCAACGCAGTGGCAAGAACGTTCCGGGCGTCGTCTCGATGGTCCGGAGATCGTCATAGACGTTGTAGAAGCCCGACAGCGAGAACGACAATTGCGGGGTCGCCTGGACGCGCGTTCCGATCTCGTAGGCGGTTAGCGTCTCGGGCTGGAAGTTGAAAGATTTGTCGAGGATGGGCGTCCCGCCGACCTTCTCGATTAGGTCGCGGTCGACCGGCGTGTCGGCGCGCACCGCGCGCGACACGGACGACCATAGCAGCACCTGGTCGATCGGCTTCCACGAAACACGCAAGCTCGGCAACGGCTCGATGCCCGTGTAGGGCTCGTTCTCGATCTTGATCCCGGGAATGATCTTCAGCGTCGGTGTGACCGAGATCGTGTCCTGGACGAAAACATCTGCCAGGTTGAGCGTCCGCCCCGCCGGCTCGAAGACCAGCGACGCCGTGTTCTGGATCTCATAGGAGATGATGCGATCCTCGGCGCCCCAGACGATCTGGTTCTGCGCGCCGAGATTGAATTGATGCTGGGCGCTGAGATCGTAGGTATCGACGCGGAAGCCGCCACCGCTGTTGTTGTCGGTGTAACGCTTGGCGAGATCGTAATAGCCTTGCACCTGCAGCGACGAGCTGTCGGCGAAGCGATGCTGCCAGGTGCCGATGAAATCACGCCCCTGGATCGAGGCGCCCGGCTCTTCCGACGCCTGGAACATGTCGCCTTCGGCGGTGACGAGATCGTTTCCGGGGTTCCAATCGAGGCGGAACCCGCCTTGCGGCCGCGACCACGCATCCTCGGCGTCGCCGCCACCGATATTTCGCGTCGGGCTGAAGCGGTAGCCATCGACGTAAGCACGATAAGTAAGATTGTCACCGACGCGGCCGCCATATTGTGCGGCGCCACCCCATTGCTTGTTTCCCGCGCCGGCTTCGAGGAAGGTTCCCTGCGTCTCCGCGGAATGGCGCGTGATGATGTTGATCACGCCGTTAACGGCATTCGCGCCGTAGAGCGTGCCGCTCGGACCGCTGATCACCTCGATGCGATCGATGTCCTCCGGCAGCACGTGGATCATATCCCAATATTCGCCCGCAAAGAGCGGCGTATAGACCGTGCGGCCGTCGACCAGGACGAGCAGCTTATCCGACATACTCGCATTGTTTGCGACATTGAAGCCGCGCGCGCTGACCGCGTAGGTGTATGCGTTGATTTGAGCGACTTCGAGATTAGGCGCCAGGCGAAGGATCTCGGGCATGGTCGTCGCGCCCGAGCGGATGATGTCGTCATGGGTGATGACATAGACCGCGGCCGCCGCGTCGCTCAGCCGCTCGCTCGTCTTCGAGACCGAGGTCACCTCGACATTCGCGAGTTCCTCGATCGAGAGATTACGCAGCTCCTCGACCGACTGCGCCAATACCGGCCGCGCCGCGACGCTCAAAAGCGCTGTCAGGATCGACGCCCGAAAAACCCGATTCCGCGGAATGTGCAACCGCCGCCCTCCCCCGAGGAGGCCGGCGAACCCACCTGCCCCGCTTGGCGATCATTCGAATGGTTGTAGGCGAAATTGTGGCACGAATTGGGAGATTTGATTCACGCCGGCGCCACGGGACAAGCGCGTTGGGAAACGGGTCACTCCTTATCGACCAGCACGCTTTCGCGCACGTCTTCCTCGATCATCTTCCAAATGCGATCGACATAGCCCACGAATTCGGGCGTGCGCTTCAGCGACAGCGCTCGCGGCCGCGGCAGATCGATCTTGACGATCTCGCGAATCCGGCCCGGCCGGCGCGCGAAGACGAAGACTCGGTCCGAGAGGAACACCGCCTCGTCGATCTGGTGCGTGACGAAAAGCACGGTCTTGCGCCCCTGCTCCCAGATGCGAATCAGCTCGGTCTGCATGATCTCGCGCGTCTGGGCATCGAGCGCGGCGAAAGGCTCGTCCATCAGCAAGACTTTGGGGTCAATCGCGAGCGCGCGCGCCAGATTGACCCGCTGCCGCATGCCGCCCGAAAGCTGGCGCGGGAAATAATTCTCGAAGCCGCCGAGGCCGACGAGCTTCAGCAGGTCGATCGTGCGGCTGCGCGCTTCCGCGTTCGCCGTCCTCGAAACCTCGGGGCCGATCATCGCATTCGCCAACACCGTGCGCCACGGCAGGAGATTGTCGCTCTGGAAAACGAAGCCGCGATCGATGCCGGCGGCTTTCACCACCTCGCTATCGATCCGCACCTCGCCGTCGCTCGAATGTTCGAGCCCCGCGACGATGCGCAGGAAGGTGGTCTTGCCGCAGCCCGACGGGCCGACGATCGAGATGAATTCGCCATCCTCGATCGCGAGATTGATGTCGTTCAAGGCGAGCAGCTCGCCGAACTTCTTGGTGAGGCCGGAAACGGTGAGCTTGGGCGCAGCCATGTCAGTCATTCGTCCAGGGAACGAGAATTTTCTCGAGCCAGGTGAAGCCAGCGGTCATGGCGATACCGGCGCTCGCCAGGATCACCACCGCGGCAAAGAGGTTGGGCATGTTGAAACTGTCGGCCGAGGCGCTGATGAGCTGTCCCAAGCCCGCGCGCGAGCCGAAGAGCTCGGCGACGACGACGCCGATGAGGCCGCGGCCGATGCCGAGCTTCAGCCCGGCGAGGACGAAGGGCATCGCCGACGGCAGCGACACTTTCCAGAAGATCTGGCTGCGGCTCGCGCCGAAGCTCTTCAGCATCTCGATGAGGCGCGTGCTGGTCGTGCGCAGCCCGACCTCGGTGTTGATGATGATGGTGAAGATCACCAGCGTGATCACCACCAGCACTTTCGACCAGATGCCGATGCCGAGCCACAACAGGAACAGCGGAGCCAGCGCGATGGTCGGCGTCGCATAAATGCCGGAAATCCAGGGCTGCAGAATGCGCTTGGCACGTTCGCTTTCGGCCATCAACAGGCCGATGGCGATCCCGAGGGCGGCGGCGATGAGGTAACCGATAATGAACTCGACGCCGCTGATATAGATATGGCGCCAGAGATCGCCGCTGACTCCGAGCTTCCAGATGGCATAGGCAATCTGCGAAGGCGCAGCCAGAAATAGCGCATTATCCACGCCGAACCGGCTGACCGCCTCCCAGATCAGAAGCCCGCCGACGATCGACAGCAGGCTGGTCAAAGAGCGCTGGCTCACTCCGTCAGCTCCGTCAGGCCCGGCATGATCAGATCTTTCGCCGTGATTGGATTGGAGACGTCGCCCGACGCGCGCATGACCTGGATCAGGCTGTCGAGGCCCTTTTGCGAGACTTTGCTGGTCGGCGCGAAATATTGAATCTTGCGCAGGAAGTCGAGGCTCTGCGCCGCTTCCTTCTCGTCGATCTTGAAATGAGTGGCGCCCATCTTGATCAGCGCGTCGCGGTTGTCGGGCTTGTAGAACCAGGTCGCACTCTCATCGAGCGCGGCCAGCAGCCGCTTGGCGAGATCCATATGCGCCGAGGCCCAGGGCTTCGACACTTCCAACCCGGTGAACGGATAGTCCTTCACGTAATCGATGACGAGACCGATATTCTTGAAGCCCGCGGCCTCGGCAAGAAAATTGAAGGGCGGCAGCACCATGGTCGCATCGACCGTGCCGGATTTCAGGGCAGCAAAGCGCCCGGCAGTCGAGCCGACGACCGTGATATCGACATCGCCCTTCTTCAACCCGTTCGCTGAGGCAATGCGGTTCCAATAGATCGCCGTGATATCGACGAGGCCGCCGAGGACGATCGTTTTACCCTTCAGATCCTTGATCGATTTGATCGTCGGCTTGGCTTCGAGCGCGTAAGGCGAATTGAGGCCGATGATGCGCGCAATCGCGATGTTTTTCGCGCCCTTGTCGACGGCATGGATCGGCTCGGCGGTGCCGGTCGTCGCGACGATGTCGAGCGAGCCGGCGGTTAGCTGCTGCAGGATGCCGGGGGCGGTCGGCGCGAAGACGATGTCGAGATCGACGTTGTGCTTTTTGAAGAAACCTTCATCGAAGCCGACATAGAAGAGCCACATCGTCGCAGTCGGTCCGCCGACCGCGCCGGCCTGGATCTTCTCCGCTCGTGCCGTAGGTGTTATCGCCATCAACAACGCTAGCGCCGCGGCGACCATCGCCGCGCGCATCGATGTGCTTCTCATCTCAACCTCCCCGTTACTCAACGCACTTCTACTTTCGTCACCCCCGCGAAAGCGGGGGTCCAGGATAGAGCACGGCGCTTACCCTGGATTCCCGCCTGCGCGGGAATGACGGAAAAGAAAAGTCTTGCCTATGCCCTACCCTACAGCTGCGCCTTATATGCGGCGATGATCTCGCTGCCGGTTGCTAACCAAACGTCCTTGTGGCCGCAAATATAGGCAAGCGCTTGATCGAGTGCATGGATGCGATAGGCCCGCCCCGTCAGATACGGATGAAGGCAGATCGACATCGCCCGGCCCGACTGCGCGCCTTCGGCATAAAGCGTATCGAATTGGCGGCAGATCATGTCGCGGAATTCTTCGGCTGTCCGGTGTTGGCGCTCGAAAGCCGGAATATCGTTGATGTCCTGGCTGTAGGGAATGGAAAAGATCTTTTTGCCGCTTTCCAGGGTCATCTGATAGGGCTGATCGTCATTCACCCAGTCGCAGACATATTCGACCCCCTCATCGGCGAGGTGGTCGAGCGTGTTCCAGGTCTCTTGCAGCCCCGAGCCGAGCCAGCCTTTCGGCCGCTTGCCGGCGACGCGCGCGATGGTGTCGAGCGCCTCCTTGATCGCCTTGGGCTCCTCGTCTTCGGTCATGTCGATGAGCCGTTTGGAATTGGTCTTGTTATGGCCCATCCATTCCCATTGCCGCTTGTTGCCCTCGGCGATGATCATCGGATGATGGATGCAGATGTCGCTGTTGAGCGCGACGGTGGCGCGGATGCCGTGTTTGTCGAACACATCCATGAAGCGGAAGACACCGACGCGATTGCCGTAATCGCGCACCGCCCAGGTCGGGATGTCCGGCATCTTGCCGGTGGTGCTCGCCGGAATGCGATCGGCCAGCGAGAAGAACTCGATATTCGGAATGACCCAGAACGCGACGCGCGCGCCGTTCGGCCACTCCAGCTTCTTGCGGGTGACGATCGGCGAGTAGTCGAACGGGCCGTAAGGGCGCGGCTTCATGTTACTCCGCCGCCTTTCGCGGCTGCTTGTCGAGGGCGGCAACGACTTCGTCGATATGCATCACATCGACATATTTGTGGTGCAGGTCGAAGAGATTGACCTTGTGCGACAGCACCACGCGGTCGAAGCAGCACTCCTCGACCAGCACGACGTGATAGCCGGCCGAATAGGCATCGACCGCCGAAGCGCGCACGCAACCCGAGGTAGTCTCGCCGCACATGATAACGGTGTGGATGCCGAGCTGCGTCAAATGCGCGGCGAGCGGCGTGCCGTAGAAAGCGCTGGCACGCTGCTTGGTGATGACGACCTCGCCCGGCTGCGGCTTGAACTCCGGACGGATGGCGTAGCCCGAGGGGTCGTTGCCGCCGCGCCGCCGCTTGGTCGCGGTGACGAAGCCCGGCTTGCTCTCCGGCCGCGTATCGCCGGTCGAATAAAAAATCGGTAATCCTGCCGCTCGGGCGGCCGCGAACAGCCGCTGCGTCGGCGGAATGGCCTTCCAGGCATGCTCGCCGCACGTCATCGGATGCTGGCCGATCAGCTCAGCCACCGGCTTGTTGCCGCCGCGATAGACCACGTCATAGAGATCGATCGCGACCAGCGCCGCCGGTGCACCGACATAGGTTTCGCGCGTGAACGGTCCGTAGATCGCGAGATCGTCGGCCGGAATCACGTCCTGCCAGCAATGGTCCTCGAATTTCTCGACCATGGTGCCCTCCCTATCTGTCCGATTTGTCGCCGATTTGTGGCGGCATGGCAAGCGATGTGCTTGCCCACGCCCGATGCGCGCCGCTTCCGCTAGAATGGCAGCTGTGAATTAGGAGGTTTGCCTTGAAGAACGAGACCCGCCCTTCCACCGCTTCCCGCGCCGTGATCCGCAAGCTCGATGCCGCGGTCGATGATTTCGTGCGCCGCACGCGCTTCTTCCGCGAGCCCCTCACCCGCGGCCGCGCGCAGATGTTCGTGCTGCAACATCGCCAGAACACGCGGCAGCGCAATTCGGTGCTGAAGCTGCGCGTTGCGACCAATTGCCCGGATTGGGAAACGCGGCTGCGCATCATCGGCGCCTGTAGCGAGGAAGTGATCGCCGATCATGCGCATGGCGGCGGGCGGCCGCATTGGGCGATCCTCGAAGATCTCGGCGCGCGTATCGGCCTCGGCCGCGCAACGATGCGCAACGCACCGCTCCTCGCCTCGACGCAGCTTTGCTGGCTTGCCTGGGAGGCGTTGATGTCGAACCGGCACTGGCTCGAAGGGCTGATCGCCAATACCTGCGCCGAGCGCTCGAACGTCCCCGGCTATGGCACCGGCATGATCCAGCGGCGCGGCTGGTTCGGGCTCGAGCGCCAGCGCTGGGGTCGGCTGTTCAAGCTGAGCGACGAGGAACTCGACTTCTTCGAGTTGCATGAGGAAGCCGATATCGAGCATTCCAATCTCGGCTGGCAGACGATCGCACGCTATGCCGGCGAGCTCGGCCTCGCGGAAGCTGTGGTGAAGGCGTGCGAGCTCAACCTCATGGTGTGGGAGCGCTATCTCGACGGCATCGCCGATGGCGGCGACGCGCTCGACCGGCGTCGCGAGCCGGCCTACGTGTGAAGCGCTAGGCCGCGCCTCAGCCCTTCTCCGCCTCTGCTGCCTTGGTGACCAGCGCGGCGGCGATTTCGCGCGCATCGGCGGGCTTCATCTGCAGGATCACCGTAGCATCCTCGCCCGGCAGGTCGACGCGCAGCAGCACGTCGTGATCGTGCGAGACCGCGAAAGCGAGAAGATCGGGCGTGATCTTGGTGCGGGTAAGATGCGGGCCTTCATGCGGCATGCGTGTGTTCCTTATGGGGTATCGCGTTTCTTCAACAAGAATTCGCGGCCGAGCTTCACCATCGGTTGGCCATCATAGGCGATGATGTCGGCGGTCGCGTAGGTCTCGCTCCACAGCTCCGGCAGGTAGGAGCCGGTGCCGATCACATCGATCGGCGCGTCGGCCGCCGCCATCATCCGGCATTTCTCGATATTGAAGCCGGAGCTCGCGATGATCTTCACCGCCGTGAAGCCAGCACCATCGAGCGCCTCGCGCAGCGACCAGATCGAGGCCGCCGAGACGCCGGTGCCGACAAGATGCCGCAACTCCGCTTCCGTGCGGTATTGCCGAATTGCCTCGGGCGCGTGGCGCTCGAGAACAGCGTAGGACGATTGCAGATCGAGCCCCTCGGCATAGCGTCCGCCATGCGTGTCGAGGCGAAACGACAGCCCGCCCGACGCCGCAAGCTCGGGAAAGCGCCGGCAGACGTCGAGCGCGTCGCTGATCTCGCGGCTGAAATAATCGCTCAGCACGGTCATCGGCTCATCGGGATAGGTTTCGCGATACATCTCGGCCGCGCGCAAGGTCGAGCCGGCATAGCCGATGAGCGCATGCGGCATCGTGCCGAGGCCCTTCGCTTGACCGAAATAATGCGCGGTCGCGTCCGTGGCGTTGCCGATGAAGCCGATCGCGTCTCCCTCGCGCTTCGCCGCCGCCGAGCCGATCGCGGCGGCATAGGCCATCATCTCCGCCATTTCGGGTCCGGCACAATGGCGCGCATCCATCGCGAGAAAGGCGACGCGCGGCAGAGCACGACACATCTCATAAGCGTTGTAGGCCGCGACGCAGGCCGGACCGAGTTTTTGGAGATAGAGCGTCTCGAGATCGACCAGATGCTCGAGCGAGCCGGTGAGATAGGCCAGCGGCTCGCCCGCCCCGACCAATTGGCCTTCGCGACAATTCAGTTCGATTTTTATCTTCGTTCGCCGCGTTTTCGCCACGCCTTCCAGGAAATCGATCATCAGCTTCGGGGTCGAGATCACCGGCCGGCGGAGAAAGATCGCATACGTCGCTTCGCGATCGCCGAAACGACCTACAATTTCCTTGGTCTTGCGGAAATAGACATCGGTCTGGTGCGCGATGTCGTCGGGCTTATCGGCCATGGCCACATTCTACTCCGCGTCAGCCCAGCGCCTAGATCGCTTGCATCGCCGCGATATTAGAAACGAATTTGGGTTCAATTCGCGGTGTACCATTTGCGATTTCCGGGCGCTTTCACGTTCAATTAACGCGCAACGCGCGACGGTGGGTGCCGCAGAGAATAGGAGCGTGTCCTGAGTAATCGAGCCCCCATCGAGCCGAAAAGATTGACGCGAATGCTCGCTAAATCCGTCGCGGTCATCGCGCTCACCGGCGCGCTGGGCGGCTGCGCGGCGCTGCCCGCGATCGAAGCCGGCGCGGCAATCCTCGGGAGCATTCCGCAGATCGCGGCGCTTCCCGGCAAGATCTCGAACTTCTTCAAAGGATCGTCCGCGACGCAGACAGCGGAAGCGCCGGTCCCGCCGAAGATCGTCACCGAGGCGGACTTCCTGCGCGGCGGCGATTCGGTCAGCGCGCGCGGCGATTTCGCGACCGCCGCCTGGTTCTACGGCAAGGCGGCCGATGCCAATCCCAATTCGCTGCAGGCACGGATGCGGCTCGCCAATGCGCAGATGGCCCTGAAGGACGACAACGCCGCCTACACGAATTATCAGGCCGCGCTGATGCTGTCGCCGAGCGATCCCGAGGCATCGATGCGACTGGGCGAACTCGAGCTCGCGCACGGCGATGCGAAAGCGGCGCTCGATCATTTCGCCACCGCCATGCGCGGAAAGCGAAGCGATCCGAAGCTCTACAATCTGATCGGCGTCGCTTTCACGATGCAGGGCAAATACGCGCTGGCGCGGCAGAGCTTCGAGGTCGGACTGAAACTGAAGCCCGATTACGCCTCGCTGCAAAACAATTACGGCATGATGCAGCTGCAATCCGGCGATTACGCCGCGGCGGTCGCGACCTTCACGAAGCTCGTGCAATCGCCCAATGCGAATGAGCGCTATCGCACCAATCGCGCACTGGCCGAGATTGCGCTGGGCAACGTCAACGCGGCGCTGCTCGATGCGCCGGGCATGGATGAGACCATGCTGCGCCGGACACTCGCGCGCTATCAGCCGAAGCAGGAGCCGATCCAGGTGGCGGCCGCGGGCAACATCCAGACGGACGTGGCGCCGCGCGGCTATAGCGATGCGACGCCCGCGGCGCTGCAAGAAGCGCTGATCGCGCCGACGCTCGTTCCCGAGAAGCTGCTGTCCAAAGTCGTGAAGAGCTACTACGACAACCTGCCGACGCAGCCCTATTGAGGCGCCGGCCTCAAGGCACCACGAGGCTGTTCGGATCGGGATTGCCTTTGATCATGCCTTGATCGCGGGCGACATTGACCCAGAAGGCTAGCGACGGGCCGGTCACCCTCGCCTCGAGCGAATTGGGGACCACGATCGTCGCCATCGCTGCCGGCGGCAGCTTCGTATATTTGGCGATGCTTTCCTTCACCGATTCGGCATTCGCGGGGTTGCGCGCGAAGGTATAGGCATCCTCGATCGCAGCACGGAATTCTTTCAGCGCCTCGGGATTCTTCTTCGTCCAGGCGCGCGTCGCGGTGTAGATCAGCGTCGCCGTCCCTTTCGGCCCTTCGGCCTCGGCGAGAAAATAACCAGCGTTGATCGATTTGATGCGCGTGTTGAAGGGCTCGGCCGTCACCACCGCATCGACCAGGCCGGTCTTCAGCCCGTCGATCATCTGCGGAAATTGCACCTCGACCCAATTCACCTTGTGATAATCGACGCCGTTGGTCTTGACCCAATTGCGCGCCAGCACGTCGAGCGCGCCGCCAAGACCGGGGACGCCAACCTTGCGGCCGATCATGTCCTGCGCGGTTTTGATGCCGCTGCCGGTGCGCGCCATGATCGCCGCCGGCGAGTTGGTCGGATACGTCGCCATGCCGGCGATCGCGACGAGATCGAGACCCTGCTCGTCGGCTTGGAGCAGAATCGAGGGGGTCAGCGTGCCGATCTGCGCCGCATCCGCGACCAGCGAAGCGGAAATCAGCGAGCCGTTCGGCGTCGGGGTTACATCGACATCGAGCTCGTGCTTCTCGAAGAAGCCCTGATCCTTGCCGACATAAGCGCCGAGATTGTTGGCGCCTTGCGTGAAGAGCAGCTTGATCTTCGTCGCCGCTGAAGCCGGCATGGCACAAGCGATAACAAGAAGCGCGACGGCAATGCGCGCCAGCACACTCGACATGAGAACCCTCCCCCGTTCGCCCCGCAGGGCTGCTTTCCCCGATCATATCGAGAGAGGGGCATGCGCACTAGCGCGCGACGCTATTCGTCGGGATTGCTCGCGGTGATGAGACGCGCGCCGCGCTGAAAGGTGAGATAGGCCCAGATCCAATCCATCGCGACGACGAGGCGATTGCGGAAGCCGATGAGAAAATAGATATGTGCGACGCTCCAGACGAACCAGGCGAGCCGCCCCGTCAGCCGGAGCCAGTGGAAATCCACCACGGCGAAATTGCGCCCGACCGTCGCGAGCTCGCCGTAATCGCGATAGCGGAAAGGCGGCGGCTCAGGTTTTCTGGCGAGCCGCGCCAGCAACACCCGCGCGACATATTTCCCTTCCTGCTTCGCGACCGTCGCGACACCCGGCAAAGGCTTGCCCGCCTCATCACGCACCGAAGCCGTATCGCCGATCACGAAAATCTCGGGATGGCCCGGCAAGGTCAAATTCCGATCAACGAGCACACGACCGGCCCGATCTTGCTCGGCCTCGAGCCATTGCGCCGCGGGCGATGCCATGACGCCGGCCGCCCAGATCGTGACACCGCAGGCCACCCTCTCCTCGCCCAGCATCACGCCGGCCTCGTCGCAGCGCGTCACCGGCTGGCCAAGACGTACCTCGACCCCATGCTTCTCGAGCGCACGCTGCGCCGCCGCTGACAGGCTCGCGGCGAAGCTCGGCAGCACGCGCGGCCCAGCCTCGATCAGGATGATCCGCGACATCGCCGGATTGATCACACGGAAATCGCGCGCTAGCGCGACCTTTACCAGCTCGGCTATGGCGCCGGCCGTCTCGACGCCGGTCGCACCGCCGCCAACCACGACGAAGGTCATCAGCCGCTGGCGCTCGCGCGAATCGGGCTCCTGCTCGGCACGCTCCAAAGCCGTGAGGATCTTGCGCCGCAGCCGCGTCGCATCGTCGATGTTCTTGAGGCCTGGCGCGAAAGCAGCCCATTCCTCATGGCCGAAATAAGCATGCCGCGCGCCGGTCGCGACGATCAGCCAATCATAAGGAACTTCGCGGTCGCGCAGCCCGACTACGCGCCGCGCTTTGTCGATGCCGACCACATGCCCGAGTATCACATACGCATTGCGTTGCCGGGAAAGGATGCCCCGGATCGGCGCCGCGATATCAGCCGGCGACAGGCCGGCGGTCGCGACCTGATAGAGCAGCGGCTGGAACAAATGATAATTGCGCTCGTCGATCACCGTGACCTGCGCCGGCGCGCGAGCCAGCGCGCTCGCCGCCCATAATCCGCCGAAACCGGCGCCAATGATCACGATCCGCGGCAGCGCTTGTGCAGAGTCCGCCATCGCAATGATGTTTGCGCTGCACCGCCGCTTAACAAGAGTGCGGCTACGACGTGATGTGGCTCAACACCTGGACGAGCTCGGCGACTTTCTTGCGCTGATCCTTCGCATCGCCCGAGGTGATCGCGTGCTCGACGCAATGGCCGATGTGATCGCGCAGGATCTCGTCCTGCACCTTTTTCAGCGCCGCTTTCACCGCCTCGATCTGGTTGAGCACATCGATGCAGTAGCGGTCATCGGCGATCATCCGCGCGACACCGCGCACCTGTCCCTCGATGCGGCTGAGCCGCGTCGCCGCTGCTTGCTTGACTTCGTCTCTCATCGGGATTTCTATATACCCCCATAGGGTATATGTCCAGCGACGCGCGATGACTGACCACGACCACCACCATCATCACCCCGATCACGGCCACGCCGAGAGCGCCGGCGTCAGGGTCAAAGACCCGGTCTGCGGCATGAGCGTCGATCCGCAGAAAACGCAGCACCGCACCCGCTTCAACGACCAGGATTATTTCTTCTGCAATCCGCGCTGCCGCGAAAAATTCATCGCCGACCCGGCGAAATATGTCGCGCCGAAACCCGCAGAGGCGCCGCCCGCTCCGGCCGCGCCCGGCACGATCTGGACCTGTCCCATGCATCCGGAGATCCGACGGGACAAGCCCGGCGCTTGCCCGATCTGCGGCATGGCACTCGAGCCCGCCGGCATCACACCCGATGCGGGGCCTAATCCCGAGCTCGTCGATATGAGACGACGCTTCTGGATTGGCGCGGCACTGGCGCTGCCGGTCGTGCTGCTCGATATGGGCGGGCATTGGTTCCACATCGAGAGCGCGCTCTCGGTCTGGCTGCAATTCGCCTTCGCCTCGCCCGTCGTACTCTGGGCCGGCGCGCCGTTCTTCGCTCGCGGCTGGGCGTCGATCCGCCACCGCTCACTCAATATGTTCTCGCTCATCGCGCTCGGCACCGGCGCTGCGTACCTCTACAGCCTCGCCGCGACTTTCGCGCCGATCCTGTTTCCGGCGAGCCTTCGGCAAGGCGGCATGGTCGCGGTTTATTACGAAGCGGCTGCGGTCATCACGGTGCTCGTCCTGCTCGGCCAGGTGCTGGAGCTGCGCGCACGCGAACGCACCGGCAACGCGATCCGCGCGCTGCTCAATCTCACGCCAAAGATCGCGCGCCGCATCCGCGCCGATGGCGTCGATGAAGAGATTCCGCTCGATCGCGTACAGCACGGCGATCGCCTGCGTATACGGCCGGGCGACGCGGTGCCGGTCGATGGCAGCGTGCTCGACGGCAAGAGCGCTGTCGATGAGGCGATGGTCACTGGCGAATCCTTGCCGGTCGAGAAAGCGCCGGGCGACAAGCTGATCGGCGGCACGATCAACGGCACCGGCGCGCTCGTGATGCGCGCCGAGAAGATCGGCGCCGAGACCATGCTCGCGCGTATCGTGCAGATGGTGGCCGATGCGCAGCGCAGCCGCGCGCCGATCCAGCGCCTCGCCGATACCGTCTCGGCCTGGTTCGTGCCGGCGGTCATCGCCGCCGCGGCGGTTGCTTTTATCGCCTGGCTGGTCTGGGGCCCGCCGCCGGCTTTTGCTTATGCGCTGATCGCGGCTGTCTCCGTGCTCATTATCGCCTGCCCGTGCGCGCTCGGCCTCGCGACGCCGATGTCGATCATGGTCGGTGTCGGCAAAGGCGCGACGGCCGGCGTGCTGATCAAGAATGCCGAGGCACTGGAGCGGCTCGAAGCCATCGATACGCTGGTCGTCGACAAAACCGGCACACTCACCGAAGGCAGGCCGCGCGTCACGTCTGTCGTCGTGACCGAGGGCTTCGACGAAACGACGGTATTGTCGCTCGGCGCCAGCCTCGAGCGCGCGAGCGAGCATCCGCTCGGCGCTGCCATCGTCACGGCAGCGAAAGAGCGCGGGCGCACGCTGCAGGATATCGCCGATTTCAAATCGCTGACCGGCAAAGGCGTGATGGGCACAATCGGCCAGCATCGGGTCGCGGTCGGCAATGCCAAGCTGATGGAGGATTTCGGAATCGCGACCGCGCCGCTCGAAACCCGCGCCGAGGAATTGAGGCACGACGGCGCCACCGCGATGTTCGTCGCGATCGATCGCGATCTCGCCGGCATCATCGCCGTCGCCGATCCGATCAAGCAGACGACGCCTGGAGCGCTTGCCGCTCTGCGCGCCGAGGGCATCCGCATCGTCATGCTGACCGGTGACAACCGCACCACGGCACA
Source organism: Allostellaceae bacterium (assembly GCA_035573175.1). Taxonomy (GTDB): domain Bacteria; phylum Pseudomonadota; class Alphaproteobacteria; order ATCC43930; family CGMCC-115725; genus CAIKMD01. The sequence goes on along the minus strand of DATMZZ010000022.1, from coordinate 5,026 downwards.
GGCGGTTGCCGGCAAGCTCGGCATCACCGAGATCGAAGCGGAAGTCCCGCCCGAGCGGAAGCACGCGATCGTGCAACGCCTGCGCGGCGAAGGCCGCAAAGTCGCGATGGCCGGCGACGGCGTGAACGATGCCCCCGCCCTCGCTGCCGCCGATGTCGGCATCGCCATGGGGACGGGCACGGATGTCGCGATGCAGAGCGCCGGCGTCACCCTGGTCAAAGGCGATCTCGCCGGCATCGTCCGGGCGCGTCATTTGAGTCGCGCGGCGATGCGCAATATCCGCCAGAATCTGGCGCTTGCTTTCGTCTACAATACGCTCGGCATTCCGCTCGCCGGGGGCGTGCTCTACCCGGCTTTCGGCTTGCTGCTGAGCCCGATCGTCGCCGCGGCCGCGATGAGCCTCAGCTCGGTCTCGGTCATTTCGAACGCGCTGCGATTACGCCTGACGCGGCTCTGAGCCGGAGGCTTCTCTCGACATCGGAGCTCTTGTTGGACCCGTCAATGTACCGGTGAGCGCCGGCGCACGGCTGCGGCAACAAGTCTGCGCAGCGGTAGCAATGCTGCATTGCAGCAACTCGGGTTCACGAATAAGCAAATAGAATCAGGTACATAGGCGTCAAGTGCCTGATAACGAATACGTTGTTTGAGAACAACGAACAAAATCATGACCAGCTAATCGCTCGTAGCGAATTCGCCTTTTTCCAGCAGGTTTCGAATGCCGTGAATGGATAGGGCGACCTCTAAGGAGCCCTGTCATGAGACGAACAATTCTCGGACTTTCACTGCTTGCCCTGTCGACCTCTCTGACCGCCTGCGCGAGCACGGACAACATTCCGCCTCTCTATCACGCGAGCACGTTGCAGGAGCAACAACAGCAAGCGCAAGCCGCGGCGAAGATAGCTCTTTACGACTACGAGCACGGCATCAATCCGGAATGGAACGTGCCGATCAGCGGCATTTACGACCAAGCGGATCGTTACCGCACCGCAAGTGGCTTTCCGCTTCCGGGTTGGTCACAGATGTTCTTTGGCAAGTGATGTCATCGAGCCGGCACTCGGATTGGAGAGCAACGAGCTCAGTCCTTGGTGAAGGGATTCTGCCGTGAGATGGAAAAAACACTTCAACGTGAAGAAGAGGTCAGCATGTCCGCCGAGCTGAAATTGGCCTCGCCTTCGGCTGCGACAGCCGAGGTCCCGGGCGCGCGACGCGACGCTACCGCATTCCAGCCCGGACCGCGCCCGCACGCTGCCGCCCACACCCCGCAGAAGGCATCTCGGTTCTCACGGCGGCGTTTGCTGCGCTGGGCCCTGTTCGCGCTGCTACCGCTCGCTCTTTTTGCCGGGGCCGACTGGTACGTGACCGGGGGCCAAGTGGTCTCAACGGATGACGCCTATGTCCAAGCCGACACCGTCGGCATCTCAACCGACATCTCCGGCACCGTTCAGTCGGTCGAGGTCACCGATAACCAGCAGGTCTCGGCGGGACAGATTCTCTATCGCCTCGATCCCAAACAGTTCCAGATCGCCCTCGACAACGCCAAGGCCAGCCTCACACAGGTCGCGCTGAACATCCAATCGATGAGGCAGGATTATCAGCGGATGCTGAGCGACGTAGACAGTCAGCAGGCGAAGGTCGACCTCGACCAGGCGACCTACAACCGATATGCGGCGCTCGTGCGCAGCGACGCCGTCTCGAGGGAGAACTACGACCAGGCGCGTTTCACGCTCGACGCCGACAAGAGCAAGCTCAAATCGCTGCAGCAGCAGGCCCAAGTGCAGCTCGCCCGGCTTGACGGCAATCCGGACATTCCGGTCGAGCAGCACCCGGCATACATCCAGGCGCAGTCGCAGGTCGATGAGGCGCAGCGGCAACTCGATCACACCGTGGTCAAAGCGCCGTTCGCCGGCATCGTTACGAACGTGCCTTCGATCGCACCCGGAAAATACCTCGCCGCATCGGCCACCGCCTTCTATCTCGTCGATACCGATCACTTATGGGTCGAGGCCACACCGAAGGAGACGGAGCTGACCTATGTGCGACCGGGGCAACCGAGCACGGTGACGGTCGACACCTACCCGGGCGTTCAATGGCACGGAATCGTCGAGAGCATCAGCCCCGCGGCGGCGCAGCAGTTCGCATTGCTGCCGGCGCAGAATACGAGCGGCAACTGGGTGAAGGTCGTGCAACGGATCGACATGCGCGTCCGCATCGATGCAAGCGACAAGAAGCTGCCGCCACTGCGCGCCGGCATGAGCGCCGAGGTCAGTGTCGACACGGCTCACACACGCGGCCTGCCGCACTTCCTGACGACCCTGTTCGGCGGCGCCGACAAAGCGGCGTAACGGGGTAAATAGGAATGACCCAAACCACGGGTGGCATCAATCGCGCCGCAATCACGCTCTGCGTGATGGTCGCCTCGCTGATGCAGGCGCTCGACACCACGATCGCCAACGTGGCTTTGCCCTACATGCAAGGCAGCGTCGCCGCGAGCCAGGACGAGATCGCCTGGGTGCTGACCTCGTACATCGCAGCCGCCGCCATCATGACGCCGCCGACGGGCTTCTTTGCTGCCCGCTTCGGGGTCAAGCGCACGTTTCTGGTATCGGTTGCCGGCTTCACCATCGCCTCGATGTTGTGCGGCATGGCGCAGTCTCTTTTGCAGATCGTGGCGTTTCGTATCCTCCAAGGCGTCTTCGGCGCAGCGCTCGTCCCGCTCTCGCAATCGGTGCTGCTCGACATCTATCCAATCGAACGCCAAGGCTCGGCAATGGCGTGGTGGGGCGTGGCGATCATGGCTGGTCCGGTTCTGGGCCCGGTTCTCGGCGCTTGGCTGACCTATAACTACGAATGGCGCTACGTCTTCTACATCAATCTCCCGGTCGGCATTCTCACCTTCCTGGGCATGGTCGCATTCCTGCCGGCGGCCGAGCGCAATGACGGCGTGAAGCTGGATTGGTTCGGCTTCGGCACTTTGAGCATTGCGATCGGCGCGATGCAGATCCTGCTCGATCGCGGTGAAGAAAAGGACTGGTTCGGCTCCGGCGAGATCTGGATCGAGACGATCATTGCGGTCTCCGCCTTCTACCTTTTTCTCGTCCACACCTTCACCACGAAAGCTCCTTTCGTGCGGCCGTCGCTCTTCCGCGATCGCAATTTCACGGCCGGCATGATCTTCATTGCAATCGTCGGTCTCACCTATTACGCCTCCTTAGCGCTCCAGCCTCCCTATCTACAAAACCTTCTGGGCTATCCCGTCGTCACCGCGGGCCTCGTCATGGGCCCTCGCGGCATCGGCACGATGGCCGCCATGCTGCTCGTCGGCCGGTTGGTCGGACGCGTCAGCATCCGAACACTCCTCGCTGCCGGCCTCGCACTCACGGGCTGGTCGCTTTACGCGATGACGGGCTGGACCCCAGACGTATCACAGATGACGATTGTCGTCCTCGGTGTCGTGCAAGGCGCGGGCCTCGGCTTGCTCTTCCTGCCGCTGAGCGTAGCGACTCTCTCGAGCCTGCCATCCGAACAGCGTGCGGACGGCTCCGCACTGTTCAGCCTGGCACGCAATATCGGTTCGAGCGTGGGCATTTCGGCGGTGAACGCGTTGCTCGTCGCGAACACTCAGGTCAATCACGCCGACATCTCGCGGCACGTCACGGCGGTCAACCGGACCTTGAATGAACCGACGATCGCCCAATACTGGAATCCGGTGACGGCCGCCGGCCGTGCGGCACTCGATGCCGTCGTCACTCGGCAGGCGGAGATCATTGCCTACATCGACAACTACAAGCTGCTGATGATCGCAACGCTCATCGCTATCCCGCTGCTCATCGTCTTCAAAAAGCCGTCCACGCGCCCGGCTCGGGAGCACGAACTCGCCATGGAGTGACATGCGCGCACATCATTTGAGCCGCGCGACGATGCACAATATCCGCCAGCATTTGGCACTCGCTTTCGTCTACAATAGGCTCGGTATCACGAACGCAGTGCAGCTTCGCCTGACGCGGCTCTCCTGAGAAGCCTCTCCATGGTCGATCGCCCAACGCATTGGAACGATATCTACAGCGGCAAAGCCGAAAACCAGGTGAGCTGGTTTCAGGTCAAGCCTGAGCGCTCACTCGAGCTGATCACGGCCGCCGCGCTGGACCATACCGCGCCGATCATCGATATCGGCGGCGGCACCTCGCGTCTCGCCGACATGTTGCTCGCGCAGGGCTACAGCGATCTCACCGTGCTGGATATCGCCGAGACCGGCCTCTCGCGCACCAAGGCGCGGCTCGGCGCTGAGGCCGACAAGATCTCCTGGATCGTCGCCGATATCACAGAGTGGCAGCCGCAACGCACATGGAAGGTTTGGCACGATCGCGCCGTGTTCCATTTCCTGACCGAGTCCGAAGCACAAGACGCCTATATCGCCGCGTTGAAACGCGGCACGGCGGCTGGATCGAGCGTGATCATCGCTACTTTCGCGCCCAACGGGCCAGAGCGTTGCAGCGGTCTGCCGGTGCAGCGCTACAGCCCGGCAACGCTCGCGACGCGGCTCGGCGCCGATTTCGCGCTCTACGCCGAAGACGAAGAAAGCCACGCGACGCCTTTCGGCACGACGCAGCAATTCCAATACGCCGCCTTCCGCCGCCGCTAATTACTACGAGACCGACGCGCCCGTGCCCCAGCGGCGGTGCATGAAGCGCTCCCACGGTGCGAACAGGCACTTATCGGTGATCAGGCCGATCACGACGATCACGATCATCACGCCGATCACCTGATCCATCGCGCTGAGCTCGCGGCCATATTCGAGGAGATGGCCGAGGCCGAAGCCGGTGAGGATCGTGACATAGACTTCGGCGGCCATCAGCGAGCGCCAGGCAAAGGCCCAGCCCTGCTTCATGCCGGTGACGAGAAATGGCAGCGCCGCCGGCAATATGACGCGCGTCCATTTGTCGAAGCCTTCCGAACCCATCGTGCGCGCGACACGCGCGTAGATCGGCGGAATCGAGCGCGTGCCGTTGCTCGTGGCGATCACCACCGA
>DATMZZ010000021.1:0-10506 GCA_035573175.1 Allostellaceae bacterium | reverse complement strand
CGACGCCGGTGAGAACCTGTTTCCTCACTTCGAGCTGCTGCTCTTTGATGAAGCCGAGGTCCTCGGCCACATAATAAGCAAGGAACTGCATGCCCTCGGTCGGCAGCGCTAGGAGAGCGCGATCGGTCTCGGCGCGCGCCGGCGTGGCGAGGGCGAGAAGAGCGGCAACTGCAAGGATGGAGCGTTTCATTTCACGTACTCGTTGGTGAAGAGATCGTCATAGGTCTTGAGCCGGTCGCTCGGCTTCACGAAACCGGCTTCGATATTGATGCGATCACCGTTTTCAAGCGCTTTGGCATCAATCGAGGGCGATTGCGGCATCGCCTTACGCATGGCCTCGAAAGAGGCCGCGACGACGGGTGGCGCGGTATGCGGAAAGCGTTTCTGCAAGATCGCCAGCGCCTCCTGCGGATGCTCATGCACGAAGCGGCTGGCGGCGGAGAGCGCTTTTCCCATCTTCTCGCAGATCGAGCGGTGCTGCGCGCAGAATTGCGGCCGCGTAATCACCGTGCTGGAGCCGATCGGTGTGAGCCAAGCGGGATCACCATTCAGTCCGCTGGCGACAACGACCACACCGCCATCCTGCTCCAAGGTCTGCGGCCAGGGCGGGCCGAGCGAGATGCCGTCGATCTGGCCGCGCTGATAGGCGGCGAGCATTTCCTGCGGCTGGAGCGCCGAGACCGTGATCGAATCCGGATCGACGTTGCCGGCCATGGCGAGCACACGCAAGAAGGAGTGCGCCGCCGAGCCGATACCGTCGACCACGATCGTGCGGCCTTTCAGCACCTTTACCCGCTCAGCAAGGGGCGCTTTGGGATCGAAATGCGCGGCATCGGCAATGCCCTTGCGGATCACGACGTCCCAGGGCGGCAGATTGTTCATATTGGCGATCGCCAGCATCTTCTGCCCGCGCGCCGCCGCGCGATCGAGATTGGTTCCCGACGAGAAGGCAAAATCCACCGCCCCGCTGACCATGGCGTTGAAGCCGGCATTGCCGGCGAGGAATTTGATCTCGACATCGAGACCACTCTGCTTGTAGAGCCCGGCATCCTCAGCGACGTAATCCCCGGTGAAAGCGAAAGAGACAGCGGGAATGGCGATTGTCGTCTTTTCGAGACTTTGGGCTCGCGCGGCAGACGCCAGCGCCAGCAGAACAGCAACAGTGACAAAGGTTCGTTTCATTTCAGATACTCGTTGGTGAAGAGATCGTCGTAACTCTTAAGGAGCTCGTCGCGCTTGAGGAAACCGGCATCGACATTCATGCGATCGCCGTTGGCGATAGCCTTGGCGGAGCTCGCCGGTGGCCGGTCGGTCATCTCAATGACCGCGTCGGCGGAAGCCGCGAGCACCGCGTCGTCGAGTGTCGGAAAGCGCTTCTTCAGTGAAGCGATCGCGCCATCGCGATGCTCGTGGATGTAGCTCGCCGCCTCGACAATCGAATGGCCGAGCTTCTCGCATAAAGCACGACGGTCGACGCAAAGCTGCGGTCGCGTGACCAGCAGCGACGAGGCCAGCGGCGCATAACCCGGCGGATCGCCCTCGGAGCCGTTCAGCAAGATTACGCCCGTACCGTCATGCACCACTTGCTGTCCGAAAGGCGGCCCGAGCGAAAAGGCATCGATCGATTTACGCGCGAAGGCCGCGAGAATATCGGGCGGCTGCATCGGCGCGATGGTCGCGTCTTTCTCGGAATCGAGGCCCGCCGAGCGCAGCGCGATGCGGATCACCGCATCCGCCACCGAACCAAGACCGCCGGTTGCGATCGTAAGACCTTTCAGCGCTTTGCCGCGTTCGGCAAAGGACGCTTTCGGATCGAAGTGACGCTGCTCGGCAATGTCTTTGCGCAGAGCGATGAATTGGCCGCTCTCGTTGTTGAGCGCGGCGATCGTGATCAGCTTCTGCCCATGCGCCGCGGCGCGGGTGATCGAGCCGCTGGAGGAGATCGAGAATTCGGCCGAACCCGCGATGACCGCATTCATCGAGCCGACGCCGGGGATGTTGATGACGTTGATATCGAGCCCTTCCTTGGGCCAGAAATAATCCTGCGCCGTATAGATGGTGAGGAACAGCACCACCGGCGCCGGTAGCGCCATGGTCGCACGCTCGTTTGCCGCCTGCGCCGGCGCTGATGCCATACCCGTGAGCAGAACACCGGCGCAACCAACCGCGGCAAGCCGCCGCGCGAGCCAATTCTTCAACATCCCCTCCCCTTCCGCGTTACTTCGCGAATTCCACCGTAAAGAGTGGATCGTAGGATTTGAGCTTGTCTTCCGCCTTCATGAAGCCGGCGGCGATGTTCATGCCCTCGGCATTGGCAAGCTGCTTGGCTGCAGGCGCCGGCGGTTGCGGCGTCATATCGCGCACGGCCTCGTAAGAGGCCTTCAGATCCGCGTCGTCGATATTTGGGAAACGCTTCTTGAGGATCGCCAAGCATTCCGCCGGGTGGTCATGGATGAAATCCGCCGCCAGCTTCATCGCATGCCCCATCTTGGTGCAGATCGAAGCATGCTGCTTGCAGAAATCGGGACGGGTTATGACCATGACCGAGCCGATCGGATCGAAATCTTTCGGCTCGCCATGCACGCCATCGGCGACGACAACACCGCTGCCATCGGTGACTACCTGTTCGACAAAGGGCGGGCCACCGGCGAAGCCGTCGATCGAGTGGCGCTTGAAGGCTGCCAGGGTATCGGCCGGCTGCATCGGCGAGACGGTGACGGAGGCAGGATCGACGCCGCCCTGCTTGGCGACGACTTTCACGATCGAATCCACCACCGAACCGACGGCGTCGATGCCGATGGTCTTGCCTTGTAGAATCTTCGCGCGCTCGGCCAGCGGCGCGTTCGGATTGAAATGCGCCGCTTCGGCCACGTCCTTGCGTATCACGACGTTCTGGCTGTTATGATTGCCCATATTGGCGATCGCGAGCAGCGGCTGGCCGCGCGAAGCGGCACGGGTGAGCGAGCCGCCCGACGACATCGAGAAATCGGTCGACCCAGCGATCACCGCATTGATCGCGCCGACACCGGCGATGAACTGCACCTTCACGTCGAGCTGTTGCTGCTCCCAGAGATACTGATCTTCGGCGATATATTGGGACAGGAACAGCACAACGGTCGCGGGAACGGCGAGCGAGGTGTGCTCGACGTCGGCACGGGCCGGTACCGATGGTGTGATCAGCGCGGCCAGACCCGCGGCCGCGAGCAACCCGTTGCGGAAATGATGCAGCGACATTGCGCGCACAACCCTCCCTCCGGCGGCCTCTCTTGCTTGCGGGCGCCGAATTCCCCGCTTCCCAGTCTAGCCGGTTTTTCCCGGCGTCTCAGCGGTAATCATCAAGGCATCGAGCGCGAGCGCGCCGTCCGGATAAGCCACCAGCGGGTTGATTTCGATATCGAGCAGCTCCGGCGTCGCCTGCATCAACGCGCCGAGCTTCGCGGCAATGTGCGCGATCGACCGCTTGTCGCTGGGTGGCGCGCCGCGCATGCCTTGGAGCAGCGCCGCGCCTTTGAGGCTATCAAGCGCTTCGACGATTTCGTCCTCGCCGACGTCAGGAGAGAGCAGCACTACGTCTTTCAGCGCCTCGGTCCAGATGCCGCCGAGACCGACAACGAGCACGGGTCCCCATTCGGGATCGCGCCGCGCCCCGATGATCATTTCGAGACCCGGCTTGGCCATGCCTTCGACCAGCACGCCATCAAGTGCAAGATCCGGCTTGGCGCGCGCGACATTACCCTGCAGCATCGGCCATTGCGCGCGTAACGCCGCCTCGTCGGCGATGCCGACAATCACGCCGCCAGCGTCGCTCTTATGCAGCAGCGCCACGCTTTGCGCCTTCAGCACCACCGGATAGCCGATGTCCTTGGCGATGGCGCAAGCCTCGTCGACGCTCTTGGCGAGACCTCCCTTGGGCACCGCGACGCCGAGCGCGCGGAGATAGTCCTTGGCGCGATATTCCGCGACCGGCCCGCACTCGGCGATACGGATCGGTTGCGCCAGCTTCGCCGGCGCGCTCGCATTTCGGGATCGAGAACGGCCATAGGCATTCACTTGCGCCATCGCGCGCAATGCGCGATCCGGTGAGCGGAACAGCGGCAGGTTGCGCTCGCGCAAAGTGCGCGGGAATTCGTCGACCAGCTTGGTCTCGTCGCCGAACATCGAGAACGCGACCGGCTTCGGCGAATGCTCGATCGCCGGCAGCAGCGAGCGGCAGCGCACCATCTGGAATTCGGACGCACCAGGAATGAAAGCGAGCACGACACCGCCGACGCCAGGATCGTCGAGCACCGCTTGCGTGCTATCGCCGAAAATGCGCGGATTGGCGAGGCCGACCGTGGTGATATCGAGCGGATTGTCGATCGCCGCATAAGCGGGCAGCATCGTTTTGAGTTTCGCCTTGGTCCCTTCCGTGAGATTGGCAAGCGGCAGGCGGAGATCGCCGCAGAAATCATGCGCGATGCCGCGGAAAGCGCCCGAATTGCTGATCGCGCCAATCGGCAGCGGCGACGGCTCGGGCCAGCGCGCGAGCAACGTCGTCACATCGAAAAGCTCGTCCATCGTATCGACCAGTACGACGCCTTCATGCTGCAGCACCGCGCGCATCACCTGGTAATCGCCGGCGAACGCGCCGGTATGCGATTTCGCGGTCTCGCGCGCGCTGGCGGTGCGGCCAGGATGCAGCAGCACGATCGGCTTGCTCTCGCGCCGCGCGCGACGCACGAGCTCGAGGAAGAGCGCCGGCCGCCGCACCTGCTCGATGAACAGCGCGAAAACACGATTGCCGGGGCGATCGAGGCAATCGGCGAGGAAATCCTCGACGCCGAGATTGGCCTCGTTGCCGGTCGAAATCGCGCAAGTGATCGGCACGCCTTTGGCGAGCAGCGCCAGCCGCAAATTCGAGGTCATCGCGCCGCTTTGCGCGATCACTGCCGCGCCTTCTTTATGGGTCGGCACCGGCTCGGCGACCGGCTCGAAGGTCAGCGCCACGCCGTCGGCGAAATTGCGGAAGCCGATGCAATTCGGACCGAGCAGCATGAGCCCGCTCTCGCGCGCGATCGCACTGATGCGGTCCTGCTTGGTCTTTCCCTCGCCGCCGGTCTCGGCGAAGCCCGAGGCGAAGACCACGGCGCTGCCCGCCTGCCGGCGCGCGCAAGCGGCGACGGAATCGACGACCACCGTTTCGGGCACGACCAGCACCACGGCGTCGACACCGAGTGGCAGATCGTCGATGCTCGGCACACAAGGCCGGCCGTTGATCTCCCTGCGGCTACGGCTGACGAGATGGATCTCGCCCTGATAGCCGGCAAGCAGGAGGTTCTCGAGCGCATTGGCGCCGATCGAGCCGTGGTCCGGGGAGGCGCCGACGATGGCAACCGAGCGCGGCCGCAACAACCGGCCCACTGCTGCCGGCTTGAGTGACTTGTCTCCCCCCACTTCCATCGGCGTTCCGTACCTGTTGCCTAAGGCGCACGCGCTTTGAGGCGGCAAAGCTAAAGGAAATGCGGATCAAAGCAAATGGGCGGCGGTTCAAGGATGCTTTGCCCAAGCCGACCCACTATGCTGCGCGGCCACACGGCGCGGGATCCACATCGGGGGGCGCCGATCAGCATGAGGAGAAAGAAGTATGGCAGCCCGTAAGAATGGCGGCACGACGCCCGCCATTGCCAACGGCAAACCAGTGCTTGTGGACATCAAGGACGGCATCGCCTGGGTGACGCTCAACCGGCCCGAGAAGCGCAATGCGATCAGTCCGGCGCTGTCGGAGGAGATGATCGCGACGCTCGACCGGCTCGAGCCCGATCCCAATGTCGGCGTCGTGGTGCTGACCGGCGCAGGTAATGCCTATTGCGCCGGCATGGATCTGAAAGAATTCTTCCGCGCCACCGACAAGATGACGGCAGAAGAGCGCGCCGTATTCTCGCGCGCCAGCGCCACTTGGCAGTGGCGCCGTCTCAGCTACTACATGAAACCGACGATCGCGATGGTGAATGGCTGGTGCTTCGGCGCCGGTTTCAATTCGGTGATCGCCTGCGACCTCGCCATCGCCGCCAATGAAGCGGTGTTTGGTCTCAGCGAGATCAATTGGGGCATGATCCCGGCCGGCAATGTGATGAAGTCCACCGTCTCGGTCATGAACAAGCGTGATTCGCTCTACTACACGATGACGGGCGAGACATTCGACGGCAAGAAAGCCGCCTCGATGGGAATGGTGAATGAGTCGGTGCCGCTCGCGAAGCTGAAGAAGCGCGTCACCGATCTCGCCAAGGTGCTGCTCGACAAGAATCCGACGACGCTGCGCCAGGCCAAGCATGCCTGCAAGCGCATCATCGACATGGATTGGGATGCGTCCGAGGATTACCTCTTCGCGAAGATCGACCAGATGCGCTTCCTCGATCCCGAGGAGGGCCGTCAACGCGCGATGCGTCAATTCCTCGACGAGAAGACCTATCGCCCGGGCCTCGGCAACTACAAGCGCGACGGCTGAAACAAAAAGGCGGCGCCGAATGGCGCCGCCTCTCCGATTGCAAAAAGACGCCTATCAGGACGGCGGATTGCCGATTTCGCGCCAGCCGGTGAGCGGATAACCGTGCGGACCGACATATTGGTCTTCCTGATCGTAATAGCCGCCGGTGGTCGGGACGACGAAGGTCGGATTGATATTGGCCTTGAAGGCCTGGAATGAATCCTGCTCCGTCGTCGTCATCGACGTCGCGGACTGAGGCTGTGCGGCCACTTGCTGTGTCGATGACGTGTCGGCCGCCTGAGCGGCGACGACACCGGACGCGAGTCCGAGGGCGAGCGTAATGCCGAGAAGCGATGCTTTCATCGTGAACTCCTAAGAGAATGAAATAAGGTGAGATCAGATATCTGTTGCATCACGCAACAGACATCATCTGCCCGACGACCGTGCTCGGACTTAGGCGTGCATCACTCGCTTCATCTCCGGCGAATTCGTCGCCGCGTTATGCGCGGCGCGCAACGCTACAACGATTTAAGTTGCGTATGGGCGGTCAACGAAATCGCAGAGGCGCGAACGCAGTCGTGATGCTGCACGCAACGCATTGCTGAGAAGCTATCGACCATCGCCAACCATCGATCACACTTGCACCGGCCCGGGGAAGAAAACCGCGCCTTGCCGGGCCTTGCATCGGGCCGGGGTTTCTCCCACTCTGGCCCCATCAAACGATCGTTACTCGGAGGGAGCTATGCCAGACGCTAATTCGCCAACCCAATCCTCGCCCAGCAATTGGGCTGAACAACCCGCCGGCGATGTCGCCGACGCGGTTGTCGGCGCAATGACGGCCGGTGGCGTCGATCACCTTTTCTTCACCTCCGGCAGCGAGATCGGCTTCTATCAGGAAGCGACCGCCAAGGCGAAAGCGCAGGGCCGCAAAACCTTGAACCTCATCACCGTGCCGCTGGAGCATGTCAGTCTCAACGCGGCGCTCGGCTTCGCCGCGGTCAGCGGCCGGCCGGCGGCGACTGCCGCCCATGTCGATTGCGGCACCCAGCATTACGGCGGCGCCGTCCATACCGCCTGGCGCTCCGGCCTCCCGGTGATCATGACCGCCGGCGCGCCGCCGACGGCTTATCCCGGCTCGATCCGCGGCGCCCGTAACGGCGCACATCTCTGGTCGCAGCAGCAATGGGACCAGAACAGCATCGTTCGGCAATATGTGAAATGGGACAAGCGGCTTGAGTACCAGGACAACCCGGGCCTCATGGTCAGCCGCGCAATTCAGGTCGCGACCAGCGAGCCGGCCGGGCCGGTCTATATGAGCTTCCCGCAAGAGATCGCGCTGATGCCGCTCAACGGCACGCGCTACCCGACCGCGGCGCAGCTCGGCGTCGCGCGGCCTGCCGCGCCCGATCCCGAAGGCATCAAGGAGATCGTCGATCGCCTCCTGAAGGCGAAGAACCCGATGGTGGTCGCCATCGCCTCAGGCCGTAACGATAAGTCGGTGGCGGTGCTGACCGAGCTCTGCGAACTCGCCGGTCTCCCCGTCGTTGCCAGCGGCCATGGCGGTTATCTCGCGATCCCGATGACCCATCCGCTCTATCAGCGCAGCGGCATGCTCCTGCGTGAGGCGGATATGGTCATCACCTTCGAATCCGAGGTGCCGTGGCTGCCGGGCATGAACGAGCCGCCCTCGAACGCCTATATCGCAGCGATCGACCACGATCCGATCCGCGGACGCATCCCGAACTACGACTTCAGCGCCAATATCCGCATCACCGCGGATCCGCTGCTCGGCATGAAGGCAATCATCGCCGAGCTCAAGAGCCGCATGTCCGACGCGGATAAGAAGAATGCGGCCGACCGCAAGGAGCGCTGGACGAAGCATTCGAAAGAGGCTTGGGCGAAGCTCGAGGCGGACGCGAAGTCGCGCGCGACCAAGAACCCGATCGATCCGCTCTGGGTCAGCTATCAGATCGGCCAGGTGCTCGACGACAATTGCGTCGTGTTCGACGAGACTCTCGCCACGCCACGGCTGCGCGATTACCTCCATATCTCGAAGCCGCGCTCCTACTTCAAGCAGAACGGCTCGAGCGGCGGCTGGACGCCCGGCGCGGCGCTCGGTGCGAAATTCGCTGCACCCGATCGCGACATCATCTCTTGCTGCGGCGACGGCTTCTATATGTTCGGCACGCCAGGCCCGGCCCTTTGGGCAGCGGCGCACCACAAGAAGCCCTTCATGTCGATCGTCTACGTCAACCGCAGCTACAGCACGGGTACCCTCGCCGTCGCCGACAAGTACCCGGATTCCTTCGCGGAGAAGGCCGGCTATCCGGGCGGCTATTTCGATCCGCCGATCGATTTCGCCAAGGAAGCCGAAGCCTGCGGCGCTTATGGCGAGAATGTCCGCGATCCGGCCGAGGTCGGTCCGGCGCTGAAGCGCGGCCTGCAGCAGATCCGCAGCGGCAAGCCCGCCGTCATCGCGATCTGGCTGCCGCGCCTCGGTCAGAAAGACTGATCCTAGTCGCATAAACGTCATCGACGGCATGGCAGCCTTATCGCTGCCATGCCGTTTTCTTTTGGGATCACCGATCGAAGGAGAAGCCGATGGCCGACGAGCTGATCTTCTATACGAACCCGCAATCGCGCGGCCGCGTCGTGCGCTGGATGCTGGAAGAGCTTGGCCAGCCCTATCGCACCGAGCTGCTGGACTACGCGACGACGATGAAGGCGCCGCCCTATCGCGCCATCAATCCGATGGGCAAAGTGCCAGCGCTGAAGCACGGCGACGCGGTCGTCACCGAAGTCGCGGCGATCTGCACCTATCTTGCCGATGCATTTCCCGAGGCCGGGCTCGCGCCGCCGCCGGGCAGCAAGCTGCGCGCGCCCTACTATCGCTGGCTCTATTTCGCCGCCGGCCCGCTCGAAGCCGCCGCCAGCAACAAGGCGCTCGGTGTCATCGTGCCACCGGAACGCGAGCGCATGATGGGCTATGGCAATTACGCGTTGACGCTGAACACGCTCGAAAGTGCCGTCTCACAAAGCGATTATCTCGTCGGCAACAAATTCAGCGCCGCCGATGTCTATGTCGGCGGACATCTCGGTTTCGGCATGATGTTCAATACGATTGAGAAACGCCCGGCCTTCGAAACATACTGGGCGCGGCTCAGCGCACGGCCGGCCTGGCCGCGCGGCAACAAGCTCGATGACGAAGCCGCGGCGACGACGATGAAGTCTTAAACACCGTCATTGCGAGGAGTGCGAAGCGCGACGAAGCAATCCAGGGTCACATTTGAGATCTCTGGATTGCATCGGCCTTCGGCCTCGCAATGCCGAATAAAGGCTAAACGACCTTCGTCTCGAGATCGCCGATCCGTTCGATCGTGATCTTGATCTGATCGCCGCGCTTCAGGAACTCGCCTTTCTCGGCGCCGACGCCCGAGGGCGTACCGGTCAGAATTACGTCGCCCGGATAGAGCGTGATGCGCGACGAGAGATGCGCGATCTGCTCGGCGGTGTTGAAGATCATCTTAGCTGTATTCGAATCCTGCTTCAGCGTGCCGTTGACCCAGAGCTTGATCGCAAGCTTTTGCGGATCGCCGACCTCTTCCGCCGGCACGAGCCACGGGCCCATCGGGCAGGCACCGTCGAACACTTTCTGGCCGATCCAGTCGTATTTGAAGGGCGATTGGAAAGCGATATGCGGCCGCGCCGTCAGGTCGCGCGCCGAGAGGTCGTTGCCGATCGTGTAGAAGGCGACGTAATCGAGCGCCTTATCGAGCGGCACATTCTGCGCCTTGGTGCCGATGACGGCGCCGAGCTCGGCCTCCCAATCCATCTTCTCGCAGCAGAGCTTCACGGCATCGCCATTCGCGACGGCGCAGCGCGACACTTTGATGAAGTGCCAAGGGTTGAGACCGAGCGTGTGCGGGTCGGGTTCGACCGGGATGTTCTGGATCTTGGCCATGTTGGCCATGTGATCGCTGTAATTCGCGCCGGCACAATAGATCGTCGGCGGATAGAGGATCGGCGCCGCCAGCTTCACATCG
>DATMZZ010000020.1:0-7952 GCA_035573175.1 Allostellaceae bacterium | reverse complement strand
CGGTGATGTTGCGCACATATTTGACGTGGGCCTCGCCGTAGATATGGCGCAGCAGCCGATAGAGCACATCAAAAACGATGACCGGCCGCGCATTGCCGATATGGGCAAGGTCGTAAACCGTCGGCCCACACACATACATGCGGACATCGCCCGGATCGATGGGCGTGAAGACTTCCTTGCTGCGGCTCAGCGTGCTGTAGAGAGAAAGCGGCATGGGCGTGGCGTAACAGATTTGCTAAGGTCGGTCCAGACAAGGTACGCCTAGGGAGACTGCCCATGCTGCTCACCACGAAACGCTCGCAAGCGGCGGCCAGCCAAGGCCCGATCGAGGTCATCCAGCGCGGCGCGACCATCGGTGCCGAGGTGAAGGGCGTCGATTTCTCCAAGCCTGTCGACGCTGGGACTGCCAGCGCGATCCACGACGCGCTGATGCGCTATTCGTTGATCTATTTCCGCGATGCGGCGATGACGCCGGCCCAGCATGTCGCTTTCGGGCGGCTCTTCGGCGAGCTGACGGTGCATCCCTTCGTGCCGCATCTCGAGGAATTCCCCGAGGTGGTCGTGCTCGACAACCACGCCGACAATCCGGTCTTTTCGACCGATCATTGGCATTCCGACGAGACTTTCCGGCTGACGCCGCCGATGGGCTCGATCCTGCGCTGCCTCGTCCGCCCCGAGACCGGCGGCGAGACGCTCTGGTGCGACATGGTCGCCGCCTATGAGGGCCTTAGCGACAAGATGCAGAAATTCGTCTCCGGTCTCGAGGCGATCCACGACTTCAAGAATTTCCGTCACAAATTCGATCACCTGCCGCCGCGCGAACGGCATTTGAAGCTCGCCGAGATGGAAGAAGAGCTGCCGAATCCGGCGCATCCGGTGGTGCGCACCCATCCTGTGACCAAGCGCAAGGCGCTCTTCGTCAACGAGCAGTTCACCCTCGCCATCAAAGGCATGCGCGAGGATGAGAGCCGCGCCCTGCTCGACTTCCTTTACGCGCAATCGCGCATTCCCGAATTCCAATTCCGCTTCCATTGGGAAGTGAATTCGATGGTGTTCTGGGACAATCGCCCGCTGCAGCATTACGCTGCCAACGACTATTACCCGCAGCGGCGCACCATGCACCGCGTGACCATCAAAGGCGACCAGCCGTCTTGAAGACGGCGGCATAACGACAGGGGAAAAAATGCATTCAATCGCGCGCCATTTCGGCGCCATGATTCTCGCTACGCTCGCGTCGATAGCAATCGCCTCGAGCGCTACCGCGGCCGAGCCGCTCAAAATCCGCATCGCTTGGACGACCGTACCGGGCCAGTTAACCCCGGTGCTCTTCGCGAAAAGCGACCAGCTGCGCCATTACGGCACCTCTTATACCGTCGAGCATTTCCACTTTGCCGGCAGCGGGCCGATGGTGACCGCCCTCGCCTCGGGCACGATCGATATTGCCCAGCTCGCGCCGTCCTCGCTCGGTTTTGCCATCGAGAACGCACATCTCAAGGACGTGAGAGTGATCACCGACGGTTATCAGGACGGGGTCGACGATCATTTCTCGAGCGTCTTCCTGGTCCGCAAGAATAGCGGTATCAAATCCGTCGAGGACCTCAAGGGCAAGGTCGTCGCGGTCAACGCCTTCGGCGGCGCACTCGACATCGCGGTGCGTGCGATGGCGCGCCGTCATCACCTCGAAGCCAATAAGGACTTCTCCATGGTCGAGGGCGCTTTCCCGAATCTCGGCGCCATACTCGAGCAGAGCAAGGCCGACATGATCAGCCTCGTCCTGCCTTTCTCCCTCGCCGCCGAGAAGCAGGGCGGCACGGTCACGCTCTTCCGCATGAAGGACGCGCTTGGCACGACACAGATGCTGTTCAATGTCGCGCGCGCCTCTTATCTCCAACAGAATCGCGCTGCCCTCGCCGATTTCTTCGAGGACTACGTCCGGTCTCTTCACTGGTTCCTTAACCCGGCGCATCGCACGGAAGCAGTGCAGATGGTGGCCGATTTCAACAAGCAGCCGGTGGCCCGTTTCATGCCTTACCTGTTCACGCCGCAGGATACTTATCGCGATCCCAATGCGCGGCCGAACCTTGCGGCGCTTCAGCGCAACATGGAAACGCTCAAAGAGCTCGGCTTTCTCAAAGCACCCGTCGATGTGAAGAGCCATGCCGATCTCAGCTTCATCGACGATGCCGCGAAGCGCGTCGGAAAATAATTAGACGCGGCGCCTTTTATCCACCGATGCAGCGGCGTGGCGTGCGGCCCCGAGCCAAGCGCGCCGAGACCTCGCTCACGCCTTCGCGTAGCTGTCGCGCAACCCGATGGTGCGGTTGAAGACCGGCTTGCCCGGTTTTGAGTCGGGGTCAGCGGCGAAATAGCCCTGGCGCTCGAACTGGATCGCTTCGCCGGTTTTCGCTTCGCCAAGCGACGGCTCGAGCCGGGCCTCAGTCAGCACTTCCAGCGAATTCGGATTGAGGTCGGCCATGAGATCGCCACCCGCGCCGGGGTCGGGCCGCGTGAAGAGCGGGTTGTAGAGGCGAATTTCGGCCGGCAGCGATTTCGCGCCATCGACCCAATGGATGGTCCCTTTGACCTTGCGGCCGTCGGGCGCATTGCCGCCGCGCGTCGCCGGATCGTAGGTGCAGCGCAGCTCAACCACCTCGCCCGACGCATCCTTCACAGCCTCGCGGCAGGTGATGAAATAGGCGTAGCGCAGTCGCACCTCGGCACTCGGCGACAGCCGGAAGAATTTCTTCGGCGGGTTCTCCATGAAGTCGTCGCGCTCGATATAAATCTCGCGGCCGAAAGGAATGCGCCGCGTGCCCGCCGCCGGATCGTCGGGATGATTGACCGCCTCGAGCTCCTCGCCCGGCCCGTCGTAATTCTCGATCACGACTTTGAGCGGCTTCAGCACCGCCATGCGCCGCTGCGCCACCTTGTTGAGATGATCGCGGATCGCATGCTCGTACATCTGGATGTCGACGACCGAATTGGCGCGCCCGACGCCGACCATCTTGATGAATTCGCGCAGCGCCGCCGGCGGCACGCCGCGCCGTCGCATGCCGGCGAGCGTCGGCATACGCGGATCGTCCCAGCCATGGACACGCTTCTCCTCGACGAGCCTTGTCAGAAAGCGCTTCGAGAGGACGGTGTAGCCGATATTGAGCCGCGCCGATTCATACTGCCGCGGCCGCGAGGGCACCGGCAGATTGTCGAGAAACCAGTCATAAAGTGGCCGGTGATCCTCGAATTCCAACGTGCAGAGCGAATGGGTGACATGCTCGATCGCATCCGACTGGCCATGCGCGAAATCGTAATTCGGATAGATGCACCATTTATCGCCGGTGCGCGGATGCTCCTCATGCAGGATGCGATACATCACCGGATCGCGCAGATTGAGATTGCCCGATGACATGTCGATCTTGGCACGCAGCACGCGCGCGCCATTCGGGAATTCGCCTGCCTTCATCCGGCGGAAGAGATCGAGATTCTCCTCGACCGAGCGATTGCGATACGGGCTGTCCTTACCTGGCTTGTTGAAATCGCCGCGGTTCGCCGCCAGCTCTTCTGGCGACTGATCGTCGACATAAGCCTTGCCCGTCTTGATCAGATGCTCGGCCCATTCATAGAGCTGATCGAAATAATCCGAGGCAAAGAAGAGATTCTGGCCCCAATCGTAGCCGAGCCAGCGCACGTCGCGCTGAATCGAATCGATGAATTCCTGCTCTTCCTTTGTCGGGTTGGTGTCGTCGAAGCGGAGATTGCAATGGCCGCCGAACTCCTCGGCGATGCCGAAATCGATCGCGATCGCCTTGGCGTGGCCGATATGGAGGTAGCCGTTCGGCTCGGGTGGAAAGCGCGTGACGACGCTCTTCACTTTACCTGCTTCAAGATCGGTGGCGACGATGTCACGGATGAAATCGCGACCGGCCTGAGTCTCCGCGGCCGGTGCGGCTGGCTTCTCGCTCATCCCTCACCGCCCGTGCGCGAGGGGTGCGGTGCGCGTGGCGTCTCGCCCGGCTCGCCAACTTCGCGCGGCACCGCGCCCGGCGCCTGAAAAATGTTGGTGATCGGATAGCGGCGGTCGCGGCCAAAAGCGCGCGATGTGATCTTGACCCCTGGCGGCGCCTGGCGACGCTTATATTCGGCGCGGTCCAGCATGCGCCACACCATGCGCACGGTCTCCTCGGGATGGCCGCGCTCGACGATCTGCGCCACCGTCATCTCATGCTCGATGAGGCACTGCAGAATGTCGTCGAGCACCTCGTAAGCCGGCAGCGTGTCCTGGTCGGTCTGATTGGGTTTGAGCTCGGCCGAAGGCGGCTTGGTGATGACGCGCTCCGGCATGACGCGGCCGATCGGGCCGAGCAGCCCCGGCAGACGCCGCTGATTGCGCCAGCGCGACAGCTCGAACACCGTCGTCTTATAGACGTCTTTCAGCACCGCATAGCCGCCGCACATATCGCCGTAAAGCGTCGCATAGCCCGCCGACATTTCCGATTTATTGCCGGTCGAGAGCACCACCCAGCCGAATTTGTTGGACAGCGCCATCAAGGTCACGCCGCGGGCGCGCGATTGGATGTTCTCTTCCGTGATGTCGGGCTCGCGCCCTTCGAAGCTCGGCGCGAGCATCGTGCGATAAGCATCCATCGCCGGCCCGATATTGATGTCGCGCAGCTCGCATTCGAGGAATTCGGCGACCGCCGCCGCGTCTTCGAGACTCTCTTTCGAGGTATAGGGCGATGGCATCATCACGCAATGCACACGATCGGCGCCGAGCGCATCGACCGCCACCGCCGCCGACAGCGCGGAATCGATGCCGCCCGAGAGGCCCAGCACCACGCCGGGAAATTTGTTCTTGCGCACGTAATCGCTGAGGCCGAGCACCATCGCCTGATAGATCGACGAGAGCCGATCGCCGCGCTCGGTGACGACGCCCTTCTCGACATTCCAGCCGTTGGCCTCGCGCTTCCAGCGTGTCGGCATCAACGCCGGCCGCCATTCCGGCGCCTGCACGCGCAGATCGCCGTCGGTAGCGAGCGCGAAGGAGGCGCCGTCGAAGACCAGCTCGTCCTGACCGCCGACTTGATTTACATAGAGCAGTGGCAACCCGCTCTCCTTCACCCGCGTACGCGCGAGATCGAGGCGCTGCTGCTGCTTGGTCGCCTCGAAAGGCGAGCCGTTGATGACGATCAGGAACTCGGCCCCACTTTCCTGCAGGCATTCGCAGGCGTCGACCGACCACATATCCTCGCAGACCATCACGCCGAGCCGCACGCCTTTGAGCACGATGGGACCCGGCGCCGGACCTGGGGCGAAGACGCGTTTCTCGTCGAACACGCCGTAATTCGGCAGATCGTGCTTGAAGCGCAGCGCCGCGACCTTGCCGCCTTCGAGCAGCGCCGCCGCGTTATAGAGCTTGCCGTCCTGGTGCCAGGGCGTCCCCAACAGCACCGCCGGCCCGTCCTGCAACTCGCGCGCGAAATCCTTCACGGCCGCTTCGCAAGCTGCAACGAAAGCTGGCTTCAGCACCAGATCCTCGGGCGGATAGCCGGCGACAAAGAGCTCGGACGCGACCACGAGATCGGCATGCGCGTTCTTCGCCTCGCGCCAAGCGTCGCGCAGACGGCCAAGATTTCCGCTGATATCGCCGACAGTCGGATCGAGCTGGGCGATGAAGATACTGAGCGAATCGGTCATGATTCGCTTAACATTGGTGGCGGCGACCGGTTGTGTCAATCAGCGCCGGGCACCGGCTGATCGAGGATCACGCGGATCTTCGCGGCGAGCTCGTCGACTCGATAGGGTTTGGGCAAGAGCGGGAAGCCGTCCGCGCTGTTGCCGTCGCCCAGCTGCGCATGCTTGGCATAGCCCGACGTCAGCAGCACTTTGAGATCCGGGATTTTCTCCTGCGCCGCGCGCGCCAATTCGGCGCCGCTCATCCCCGGCATCACGTAGTCGCTGAACAGCAAATCGATGCCCTGATCCTTGCCCAGCGCCGCGAGCGCTTCAGGCCCGTCGCGCGCAATCACCGTGCGGTAGCCCAGCTCTTCGAGTGTCGCGGCGGTCATCGCGCGAACATCATCATCGTCCTCGACCACCAGGATCCTCTCGACGCCGCGCTCGAGCGATGACGGCGCCTCGACCTGCGACGCCGCTGGCGCGGCCGTATCCGTCAGGGGCAGCAGTAGCGTGAAGGTCGTGCCGCGTCCCAGCGCGCTCTCGACCCCGACACGTCCGCCGGATTGCGTGACGAAGCCCCAGACTTGGGCCAGGCCAAGGCCGCTGCCCTTGCCGACTTCCTTGGTCGTATAGAAAGGCTCGAAGATGCGCTCGAGCGTCTCGGGTGCCATGCCGGTGCCGGTATCTGTCACCGTGACCAACACACCGTGGGGCATCAACACATCCTCAGCTTCAGCCGTCACTCCCGTGCCGACCGCGAGCGTACCGCCCTGCTCCATCGCGTCCCGGGCATTGAGTGCGAGGTTGAGGATCGCCGCCTCGAATTGCGCCGGGTCGAGCCGGCACAGCCACGGACCCGGGCCGAGCTTGAGTTGCAGCTCGATGGTCTCGCCGAGCGCCCGTCGAATAAAGGGCGCGAAATCCTCGATCGTGGCGTTGATATCGACGACGCGCGATTGCAGCGGCTGCTGCCGTGAGAAAGCGAGGAGCTGCCGCGTCAGCCTTTCGCCGCGCGCCACGCCGCGCTGCGCCCCCTCGAGCAGCCGCTGCAGCCGATCCATCGCCAGGGCTCGGGGCCCACTGAGCATGTGCTGGATCAGATCGAGATTGCCGGCCACCACCGTCAGCAGATTGTTGAAGTCGTGGGCGACGCCGCCGGTCAAACGGCCGATCGCTTCCATCTTTTGGCTTTGGACCAGCGCCTCCTCGGCCTTTCGCCGCTCGCGGATTTGTGTCTCGAGATTCTCATTGGCAAGCGCCAGGTCGCCAGCGCGCGCCGCGAGTTCCGCATTGGCCCGACGAAGCGCGCCGTGCGCAACACCGAGCACGATGACGATCAGTGCCGCCATCGTCGCCATCAGGCCAACGATACCGTAGCGTTCAAGGCGGCGCGCGATCGGGTCGATCTGGATTTCGACGAAAGCCGTGCCAAGGACAGTACTCCCCTGGCTGACCAGCGCGCCCTGCAGCAGGTGATCGGAATCAAGATGCAGATTACTAATCTGCGCGATCAGGGGTGGGAGCTGATCCGACGCGGCATTGCGTGCGTAACTCGCGAACAGCTTGCCGTCGGCGCCATAAATCGCCGCCGCGCGCACATCTCCGTCGCCCTCGAGGGCCGTAACGTATTCGCTCGCGGCCGAGCGATCGTCGAAGGAGAGCGCCGCGGTGACGGTCTCGGCGAGGATGCGCGCTTCGGCCTGCGCGTCGGTGGACTCCTGCCGCCGATACGCATGCTCGTCATAGACGACCAGCAGAAGGCCCATGCCCAGCAGCAGCGCTGCCAGCCCGATCGCCACCAGGGGTGTGATACGCCAAGACGATTTCACGGCGACCTCGTTCCGGCCGCGGGCTGCACCTCGACCGCGAGGCTGAGAAGCTTGGAGCTGATCGCGATTCCATTACGCGCCGCCTGGCCGAGATCGATCTCGAAGCGCACGCGATCCCCACGCAGCACGAAATTGACGACGCCGTGCTCTCCATCTGGCGCGGCATCGGTCACCGTAAGCACCGGCTTGCCGCGTACGGCGACGAGCGCGGCGCTGAGTACGGCCCGATCGTCGCCGCTGACGAAGAGGACCTGGCACCCGCTTTCCTCGGTGGTGGTCGTCACCCGTCGCACTGCCAGCGAATGGCCCTCCGCACTTTGACCTGTAACGCCAACGGCGACAAGGTTCGCAAAGCTGCTCTCGCCCAGGATACATATCTCGAGCGGGCTCGTCGGCGCAGCAAAAGCGCCGCTCGGCCAGGCGACAAAGGGGACGAATTTGTAGAGATAG
>DATMZZ010000019.1:0-4640 GCA_035573175.1 Allostellaceae bacterium | reverse complement strand
TCGGTCCGTAGAGCATGTCGCGCTCGTGACGATCGCGAATGCGCAGCATCTCCTTGCCGTAATCCTCGTAACGTCCGCTCTCGCGCCAAAGTTCCGCTGGCTGCAAGGTCGGCATCAGTAATTCCTGCGCGCCGGCTGCGTCCTGTTCCTCGCGCACGATCTGCTCGACCTTGCGCAGCACGCGCAAGCCGAGGGGCAGCCAGGAATAGATGCCGGCGGCCGATTGCCGGATCATGCCGGCGCGCAGCATCAGGCGATGCGAGACGATCTGCGCCTCGGCCGGATTCTCTTTCAGAAGCGGCAGGAAATAGGCGGAAAGACGCACGGATTTTCCTCAGACTTGGGGATGCCGCGGAATGTAGGAAACGACGCCGTCGCTGTCCAACGCGCGGCGTGAATTCGCGTTAATGCCCAATGGGTTTAATGCCGGGCCGCACGGCAGGCCTCGGCCAGCGCCGAGGTCTGATCGGTATTGAGCGGCTGGCCATTGAAATAGGCCTGGTTGCCGCGAACCGTGACATAGCCGATCACCGCCTTGGCATTGCCGCCGGGCGGCAGATTGAAGCGATGGGCGAGACGCTGGTCGATCTCGATCGGGAAGTTATCGACGCTTGGCGTCGATGGGGTCGAAGGCAGATCGGCGGGCGCGACGGCATTGCCATTAACGTCGACACCCGGCTGGTAATCGGCACTCGGCACGCCTGGTGTAGCGCCGGCAAGCGTCGCGCAAATCTGTGACGACATCACCAGCCCGCCATCCGGTGTTGCCGCGACTCCGCCCGGCGGCGGCGACGGCGCTTTCGCCGCCAGTGCGGGCACGGCGAAAATCATGAATCCAAGAATTGCATAGAGCGAGTCGCGCATGGCGAAAGACTAGCCTAACGCGCCCCGCTCGGCCAAGATGATGCCGGGTCACATAACAAAAACCGGGGGACTAATGCTCGACCGTTATTTCCAACTTCACGCGCACGGGACGACGGTGCGGACCGAGATCGTGGCGGGCTTCACGACCTTCCTGACCATGGCCTACATCATGTTCGTCAATCCGGCGATCCTCAGCGATGCCGGCATGGATCGCGGCGCGGTCTTCGTCGCCACCTGCATCGGCACGGCGATCGGCACGCTCATCATGGGGCTTTATGCGAACTACCCGCTCGCCCTCGCGCCGGGAATGGGGCTCAACGCCTATTTCACCTATGGCGTCGTCAAAGGCATGCACTACTCCTGGGAGGTCGCGCTCGGCGCGGTGCTGATCTCCGGCGTGCTGTTCCTGATCCTCAGCCTCTTGAAGCTGCGCGAATGGATCGTCGATGCGATCCCGTCATCGCTGAAGATGTCGATTTCGGCCGGCATCGGCCTCTTCCTCAGCATCATCGCGCTGCATAATGCCGGCATCATCACCGGCTCGCCCGAGACGCTCGTCACCCTCGGCGACGTGAAAGCGCCGTCGGTGATCCTCGCGGTCTGCGGCTTCCTCGCCATCGTCGCGCTCGACGCCAAGCGCGTTCCCGGCGCGATCATCATTTCGGTGCTCGGCGTCACGGTGGTCGGCATCGCGATAGGCCTCTCGCCCTTCGGCGGCATCGCCTCGACACCGCCGAGCCTCGCACCGACTTTCCTGAAGCTCGACCTCAAAGGCGCGCTCGATGCCGGGCTGATCGCGATCATCTTCGCTTTCTTCTTCGTCGACCTATTCGACAATACCGGGACGCTGGTCGGCGTCGCGCATCGTGCGGGGCTGATCGAGAAGGACGGCAAGATCCCGCGCCTCAGCCGCGTCTTCATCGCGGATTCCACGGCGACGATCTGCGGCTCGCTGCTCGGCACCACCACGGTCACCAGCTACATCGAGAGTGCGGCCGGCGTCCGCGCCGGCGGCCGGACCGGCCTTGTTGGCGTGGTCGTCGCGATCCTCTTCCTCTTGAGCCTGTTCTTCTCGCCGCTGGCCGGCTCGGTCGCCGCCTATGCCACGGCGCCTGCCCTGCTCTACGTCGCCTGTCTGATGACGCGCGGCCTCGCCGAGATCGATTGGGAAGACCCGACCGAATACGCGCCGGCGGTCATCACCGCCATCGCCATGCCGCTGACCTATTCGATCGCGACCGGCATCGCCTTCGGCTTCATTGCCTACGCCGCCGTGAAGCTGCTCGCCGGCAAATGGGGTCAGGTTAGCCCTGCTTTGGCGATCCTGGCCTTACTCTTTCTCGTCAGGTTTGCGGTCCTTGGCTCAACCTGACGTTTCCGTGAGAATTTACGTGACGTAAGCGCGCGTTTTACATACACTCGTTTCGGCTTTTACGGTTATCGCGCAACAAAGCGATAGGGTCCAAGTTTAGGGAGGAAAAGCCGATAACGAACGGCTTGGGGGTTCAACCCTTTCGAAGAAGCCGCTTAGTCGATTAAGACAAACGGTGGGCAAGATCGCAGGATCTTGCCTTATTTTTTTGCACCGATATTTGGCCTTGAGAGGCCAGCTGGATCGATTACTTTGCGGTTCAGATTATTTGCCGGTCGCCCGTGGGTTCTTCCTCAACTGATACCGTCGCCTGCCCTGCCTGCGCCAAGCTCGAGGCGCGGCCGGCTTTCGTCAAATCAGGGTATCCGTTCCGGCGCTGCGCCGCCTGCGGCCTGGTTTTCGCCTCGCCCTATCCGACCGCCGAGCAGCTTGCGACGTATTACAACGACGCTTCCCGGACCCCGACGGAAGATTATTTCAACAAGGCCGCCTCGCGCCGGCGCCGCGCCGTCCTCCGGGCGCTGCGCTTCTTCCGCTATGTCATGCCCAGCAAGAGCGTGCTCGATCTCGGCTGCGGTGGCGGCTTCATGGTCGAGGCCTTCGGGCGGCTGGGGGCCAGGGTCAGCGGCCTCGATATCAGCGCCGGGGCAATCGCCTACGCCAAGAAGCATTTCCCGCGCGGGACATTTTATTGCGAGCCGATGCCGGCCTTCGCCGCCCGCGGGCTGCAATTCGATTTCGTCTTCTCGTCGGAGGTCCTGGAGCACGTACCCGGGCCGGACGAGCTGCTGACCACCCTCGCCGCCGTGACCAAGCCGGGCGGCCATCTCCACATCTCCTCGCCCGACGCCGGACACAGGCTGGTGCCGGCGAATATCGCCGATTGGGACCAGGTCGCCCCGCCCGAGCACATCCAGCTCTTCAACCGCGAGAATGCGCGCATCCTCTTCGCGCGCTACGGCTTCACCCTCGCCAAGGCCTACCCGAACAAGAAACCGGGCCTGTCGCTGCTGTTCAGGCGGACGCCCTGATCTTACCCGCCCAGGGTGGATTGAGCCGGGCAACCTCCGCATGCACTGGGCAGCTCGGCACATGCGCGCCTTTGAGATAGCCGAGGCTCATCAGGAACTCGCCGACGATCTCGCCGCCGGTGAAGCGGAAGGTCTGCTTGAAGAGCTTCACCCATTTCTCTTTGCTCAACGGGTGATGCGCATCGAGCCAGGCCGCGAAAGAGTCGTGGCTCGCGCGAATGCCCTGCAGGCGCTTGGCGTTTTCGATCACCGCTTCGATCTTGAGGCGATTGCGGATGATACCTTCGTCATTCATCAGCCGCGTTACATCGCGCGCCGTGAAGGCTGCGATCTTCTCGATGTCGTAACCCGCAAACGCCGCGCGAAACGCTTCGCGCTTCTTGAGGACCGTGAGCCAGGAAAGGCCCGCCTGGTTGATCTCGAGCACCAGCCGCTCGAAGAGCACGGCATCGTCGCGCGATGGGAAGCCGTATTCGCTGGCGTGATAGCTGCCGTGGAATGGATGGCCCGGCGCAAGCCGGCAATAGGCGGCGCTCATGGCTTCAAATCCCTCAAATCGATCAGGCCGAAATGGATTACGGCGAACATGATCAGCCAGAGCACGGCGGCGACGATACTGGTGATGCCGACCTTGTACCAAAGTCGCGGATTGGCGGGCGCGCCGGCGCGCGCGCCGAGATCGCCCTTCTCCGCAGGCTTCACGCCTAGAGGCAACACCGCGAAAATCGTGATCCACCAGATGACGATATACATCGCGACGGCGACGAACCAACTCATGCCTAGACCTGCTCGAGCTCGATGAGAGTGCCGGCGAAATCCTTCGGGTGAAGGAAGAGCACCGGCTTGCCATGCGCGCCGGTCGCGGGCTCGCCATTGCCCAGGACGCGCGCGCCTTCCTGGTGTAGCTTGTCGCGCGCGGCGATGATGTCTTCCACCTCGTAGCAGAGGTGATGCATGCCGCCATCGGGATGGCGCTCCAAGAACGACGCGATCGGCGAATTCTCGCCGAGCGGCACCAGCAGCTCGATCTTGGTGTTCGCCAGCGTGACGAAAACGGTGGTGACGCCATGCGCCGGCAGATCGACCGGCGCCGATACCTCCGCGCCGAGCACGTCGCGATAAAGCGCGGCGGCGCGCGCCAGATCCGGCACGACGATCGCGACATGGTTGAGGCGTCCGATCATGCGCGGAGTTTTAGCGCGGCGCCGGGACGCCTAGAAGCGACATTCAGTCGCTTGCCGCGGGCCGGCTGGCTTCCTGCGGGATGGGCTGGCGCACCGGGCTCAGCCCCGCCGGGATGCGGAAGGCCAGCACGAAGAGCCCGAGCGCGAGTACGCCGGCGACCAGATAGACATTGTGGATCGCGGCCGCGA
>DATMZZ010000018.1:0-6644 GCA_035573175.1 Allostellaceae bacterium | reverse complement strand
CCGCGCGCCGTCGCCTCGTAGAAGCGCTTCGCCAGCACCGCGGCCGGCTCGGCTTTCGCCAAAGTGACCGCGTTGAAGCCGCGGAGCCCGTATTCTTCGGCACTGTCGGGCGTCCCGACGCCGTACCAGAAGGGCGGATGCGGTAGCTGGCGCGGCCGCAGCTCGATCGGCACGTTGTCGAACGTGAAATGCTTGCCCTTGAAGGTGAGCCGCTCCTGCGTGAACGCAAGCTCGATCACCGCGAGCGTCTCCTCATAGACGCTTTGCGCTTCTTCCACATTCTGGCCGTAGAGCATGAGCTCGATCGGCGAGCGCCCGCGGCCGATGCCGATCTCGAGCCTGCCCTGGCTCAGATGATCGAGCATCGCAATCTCTTCGGCGAGACGCAGCGGGTGATAGAGCGGCAAGAGATAGACCAGCGGACCGAAGCGCAGCCGCCGCGTGCGCTGCGCGATCGACGCGAGAAGCACGCTGGGCGACGGCGCCATGCCGAGCGGCGTCGAATGATGCTCGGCGAGGTGATAGGCGTGGAAGCCGAGCCGGTCATAGAGCTCCGCGATGCGCAGCCGCTCGTCATAAAGTTCGGTTATCGGCCGGCCGCCACGATCGAGATGATCGAAAACCCCGAATTTCAACTTACGCACTAATTTCCCCAATTCCCCGGTTTATTTGAGCCGCGCGGTTGCGGCTTTGAGCAGGCTGAGATCGGCGTAATCCTTGGCATCGAACGCGGCCTTCACCAAGCCGAGATCGTGCTGCAGACGGACATTCGCCGTCACCGCATTGATATCCGGCATCGCGTCAGGACCTCGGTAATAGCCTTTGCCGGGCAGGAACAGCCATTTGTCGTAGGCCGCGACGGGCCGCTTGGTCACGTTCGCGACGATCTGCAGTGCCTCATCGCGATTCTTGGGATCGTCGAACCAGCGGATGGCGCGCACGTAATCCTCGAGCAGATCGACCAGCACCGCGCGATGCGCGGCGATGTAATCCTTGCGCGCGGTCCAGAACGACACCTCGAACCGTCCCAGGGCATCGCCGGTCGTAAAGAGCGTGCGGGTATTGGCGGCGAAATCCGGCAGGTCCTGGAACGGATGCACGGCGACGACGAGATCGGCCTTATGGTCCGCCGCCAGCGCATACATGTTGCCGAACTGGGCTTCGATCTCGGTGAAGTCGCGATTTGGCAACATCTTGTGCTGACGCATCGTGTGCTTGATCGCCATGTCGGTCTCGCCACCGAAGGCATTGGTCGCGAGCACTTTGCCGCGCAGATCGTCGATGGTCTTGATCGGGCTATCCTTCATCACGCGAAACTCCGGACCCGACCATCCGGGCACGCCGTCCTGCACCTCGTCGGCAAGGATGCGGAGATCTTTTATCCCGGCATTCACCACCGCGATCGCGAACGAGCTCGAGCCAAAGGGCGCGATATCGAGGTCACCCGATTGCACCGCAGTGATTTCCAGCGACGTGCCCTGGAAGTGGGTTGGCTCGAGCGTGTAGCTGATACCGTTGTGGATCGCGATGCCTTCTTTCGAGAACATATAAGGCGTCAGCTCCGCCGGCGTGACGATCCAGCCGATGCGGATCTTGAGCGGCTCGGCAAAAGCGGCGCTGCCGCTAACCAGCAGCCCGGCGATAAGCGCGCAGATTGTCATGGCCCGCATCGCGGCCCCGGCGACGCCGCGTTTCTCGTCTCTCACGTGATCCCCTCCCCTCGGCTGCGATGCCGGCGATAGGAGTTCACCAGCGATGCTGCAGCCATACTATGATTTCGTCCGACGATAGCCTAGTATTTCGTCGGACGATAAGCGAAACCGACGCGCGGATGACCGGCGAAGGTCAAGGGAGGGGTGCGAATGAAGGTTTTCGTCACAGGTGTGTCCGGCTATGCCGGTTTCTATGGCGCGCTGCGCCTTGCCGCCGCCGGGCACACGGTCACGGGCCTCATCCGCCATCCCGACCAGCCGCGGCTCAATACGCTGCGTGTTCAAGAAGTGCGGCTCGTTACCGGCGATGTCGGCGATGTGGCGGGCTATCGCAACGAGCTCGCGGCGGCTGATGTCGTCATCCACACCATGCTCGACAAGCGCAAGCCGCAAGAGACCGACCGCGCGCTCTTCGCCGCGCTGAAAGACCTGCCGTCGCGCAACCCGCGGCGGCGTTTCATTTACACCACCGGCTGCTCGATCTTCGGCAAGCTCCCGATCCTCGTCATGGACGAGACCGTCGAGCCCAATCCGGCGCATCCGCTCTCCTTCCGCCGCACGCTCGAGAAGGAGGCACTCGCCATCCCCGACATCGGCACGGTTGTGCTGCGTCCCGGCTTTATGTATGGCCATGACGGCTACAACAGCGTCAGCGCCGATTGGTTCGCGATGGCGAAAGCGAACGAGGTGGTGTTCCGCGGCGATCAGGAGCGCGGCTGGTCCTGGATTCACATCGCCGATCTCGCCGAAGCCTATCGGCTCGCGGCCGAGGCCGATGACAGCGTCGTCGCCGGCGAGGTTTTCCATCTCGGCGACGAATTGCGGCCGCGCAGCCTCGATGTCATGCGCGCTTGCGTCGCCGCGGCTGGCTACACCGGCGAGGTCCGCTGCGAAGGCCCCGCAAAAGGCGACAACGTCAGCACCTGGTTCAACCAGAACGAGTTCATGACCTCGCAGAAGGCACGCGATCGTTTAGGTTGGCGGCCGCGTCATGCCGGCATCATCGAATGCGTGAAGCCGGTCTACGCGTCCTGGGCTGCGACGCAAGGCAGTTAGTAAAGGTGACGTTCACATAATCGCTAATCGTCATTCCCGCGAAAGCAGGAATCCAGTGCAGCCTCACTGGCCCCCCGCTCCTGAGCTTGTCGAAGGGCGCGGGGGTGACGATTAAAGGCTTAAAGGTCACGCAAACACGGCCTAAACTTTATTACGGCCTGCAAGATTAAGAGGTTCCCGATGGACGACGTGAAAGTCATCGCCACCCGCTTCACCGATCGGCCGAAGACCGATCCGAACGACCGCGTCATCAAGATCGCGGATCACATCAAGACCGGCGAGGCCTACAACCGCTCGAGCCGTATTTACGTTGGCGACGATTTCCGCGCCACGCTGATCACGCTCTCGCCCGGTCAGGCGCAGGAGACGCACAAGCATCCCGAGACCAGCCACGCCTGGTTCATCGTTTCAGGCAAAGGCGAAGTCGAGATGGAAGGCGGCAAGCGCGTGCCGATCGAGCCCGGCTGGTTCAGCGTCCATCCGCGCGATTCCGTGCACGGCCTCTACAACACGGGCAGCGAGAACCTCACCTACATCGCCCTCTCGGTCGGAAAATAAATCATGATGGGTCCAAACGATTTCCGCGGCGTCTATGCCATCATCCCGACACCGTCGAAGCCCGGCGCCGAGCGCTGGGATGCAGTCGACACCGTCGATCTCGACGAGACGGCGCGCGTCGTCAACAAGCTTATCGCCGACGGCGTCCACGGCCTCATCGTGCTCGGCACGACCGGCGAATGCGCGACGCTGACGCCGAGCGAATATGAAAGCTTCGTCGCCTGCGTGCTGGTGACGGTGAAGAAGCGCATCCCGACTTTCATCGGCACGACCGCGCTCGGCACGCATGAAGTGGTGCGGCGTACGCGTTTCGCCGCACAGCAGGGCGCCGACGGCATTCTCCTCGGGCTGCCGATGTGGCAGCCGCTGACCGTCGATATGGCGGTCGAGTACTACCGCAGCATCTCGGAAGCCTTCCCGCGCCTCTCGCTAATGGTCTACGGCAATCACCGCGCTTTCCGCTTCGCGTTCGCGCCGGAGTTCTGGGGCCGCGTCGTCGATGTCACGCCGACGCTGATCGCGGCAAAGTTCTCGCGCCCCAACGTGCTGCTCGATTGCCTCAAAGTCTCGAAGGGCCACGTGCATTACCTGCCGCATGACGGCGGCATGAGCAAATTCTACGACCTCTCGCCGTCAACGACGACGGCCTGCTGGTCGACGGCGGCGTCAATGGGGCCGGAGCCGGTGCTGGAGCAACTGCGCGCTCTGCTCGCTCAGGATGTCACGGCGATGAAAAAGATTGCCGCCGACCTCGCCTGGGCGCGCGAGCCGATCGCGCCGATTACCAGCGATGCCGAACTCTTCGCGACCTACAATATCCAGGTCGAGAAGACCCGCATCGCCGACGCCGGTTACTGCAAGGCGGGCCCCCTGCGTCCGCCCTATCACATCTGGCCGGACGCTTATCGCGAAGCCGCGCGTCAGCATGCGCAGCGCTGGCGCGAGCTCTGTGCGAAATACGCGAAGGCGACCGCCGCTGCGTCGTAGCAGCGCGCTAGATTATTCCTGCGCGTCTTCTGTCGCGGCGTCGGCGCCTTTGATGCGCTGCGCCAGCGAGGCTTGCAGGAACTCGTCGATATCGCCGTCGAGCACCTTGTCGCTCTGACTCGTCTCGACGCCGGTGCGCAGGTCCTTCACCATCTGATAAGGCTGCAGCACGTAAGAGCGGATCTGATGGCCCCAGCCGATATCGGTCTTGGTGGCGTTCATCGCGTCGGTGACGGCTTCGCGCTTGGCGAGCTCGATCTCGTAGAGCCGCGCTTTCAGCATCGCCATCGCCATGGCACGGTTCTGATGCTGCGAGCGCTCGCTCTGGCAGGCGACGACGACCGGCTGCTCGAAATCGGGCGGCTGATAGGTCATGCGGACGGCGCTATCGGTCTTGTTGACGTGCTGACCGCCCGCGCCTGACGAGCGGTAGGTGTCGGTGCGGAGGTATTTCTCCTGCACCTCGACCTCGATCTTGTCATCGACCACCGGATAGATCCAGGCCGAGGCGAAGCTGGTGTGCCGGCGCGCATTGGCATCGAAAGGCGAGATGCGCACCAGACGATGCACGCCGCTCTCGGTCTTGAGCCAGCCATAGGCATTCTCGCCGGAGACGCGGATGGTCGCCGATTTGATGCCGGCGCCCTCGCCTGCGCTCTCTTCGAGCCACTCGACGTTGTAGTCGTGCTGCTCGCCCCAGCGGATATACATGCGCAGCAGCATCTCGGCCCAATCCTGTGCCTCGGTGCCGCCCGAGCCCGCATGGACTTCGAGATAGCAATCATTGGCGTCGGCCTCGCCCGAGAGCAGGCTGTCGAGCTCGCGTGCTTTAACGTCCTGGTGCAAGGCGTTGAGCGTCTTTTGCGCTTCGTCGAGCATCGCCGTGTCGCCCTCGGCTTCGGCGAGCTCGGCCAACGCCAGCGTGTCGTCGACTTCTTGCTGGATCTTGAGATAGCCGTTAACGCCGCGGTCGAGCCGCGTGCGCTCGCGCATCAACGATTGTGCGCGCTCGGAATCATCCCAGAGTTTCGGATCTTCGATCGCCGCGTTCAGCTCGGCGAGACGGCGCGTCGCTTTATCCCAGTCAAAGATGCCTCCTCAGCAGCGTCAACGACGACCGGATCTCGTCGACAACCGCTAGTATTTCCGCACGCATCTTTACGCTCTGTCCGCCAATTGAACTGCGATAGCTGATAGCCGAAAGCGGTCGGCTAATAAAGCCCGCCGGTACCCGTGGCGGGGACCCGCTGCTGCGTGGCACCCGCGCCCTCCGGATCGGAGGTATCGATACCGAGACCGCTGGACGACGGCACATTGCCGCTGACCACCACGCCCGAATTCGACGCACCTGGCTCGGTCCCGGGCTTGTAGGCTTCGAGGATGGCGTTCTTCTCATCCGGCCGGGCCAGCGCGCCGGTGGTCGGGTTGATGCGCACCATCTCGATCCCGGGCGGGATGCGGAACGGCGTCGCCGGCTGATCGGCGAGCGCAGCCTGCATGAAATCGCGGAACGCGGGCGCGGCGACGCTCGCGCCGGTCTCGCGCCGGCCGAGCGTATGCGGCTGATCGAAGCCGACGAACACGCCGGCAACGAGGTCGGGCGAGAAGCCCATGAACCAGGTGTCGTTGCTGTCGTTGGTCGTACCGGTCTTGCCGGCGAGCGGCTTGCCGATGACGGCGATGCTGCGGCCCGTGCCACGCTGAATCACGCCTTCCATCATCGAGACGACCTGATAGACGCTGCGCGGATCGTCGATCTGCGCGCGATTGTCCGGCAACTCCGGCGGCGCCTGATCGTTCCAGGCGACGTTATCGCAACCCTCGCAAGCACGGCTATCGGCACGGAAGATCGTGACGCCGTCGCGATCCTGCACACGATCGATGAAGCTCGGCGTGATCTTCTTGCCGCCATTCACCAGCATCGCATAGGCGGTCGCGAGCTTGAGCGGCGTCGTCTCGCCGGCACCGATCACGAAGGAATATTCGTGCGGCATGTGATCCATGATGCCGAACTTCTCGATCGTGTTACCGACAGCATCGAGGCCGACCGTCGCGCCGACGCGTGCCGTCACAAGATTGAGCGATTCCTCGAGCCCGACCAGCAGCGGTACGGGCCCGTAGAATTTGCGCTCATAGTTGGATGGGTTCCATTTCGGCAGGCCCGGCCCCTGATCGAGCACCAGCGGCGCATCGAGCACGATCGTCGACGGCGTAAAGCCGTGATCGAGCGCCGAAAGATAGACGAACGGCTTGATCGCCGAGCCGGTCTGACGCTGCGCCTGGGTCGCCCGGTCGAATTGGCTGATCGCATAGCTGAAGCCGCCGGTCTCG